>CAJOFG010000099.1 GCA_905233965.1 uncultured Selenomonadaceae bacterium | reverse complement strand
AGGTTCGCCGTTCGTCATTCCGCCTTCAATCCCGCCGGCGCGATTTGTTTCGCGAAAAATTTTTTTGTCCCCGTCGATAAAAATTTCGTCGTGGACTTCACTGCCGAATTTTTTCGCGTTCAAAAAACCGTCGCCGATTTCAACCGCTTTAATCGCCTGAATCGACATGAACGCGGCGGCAAATTTCGCGTCAAGTTTTTCCGTCCATTGAATGTGACTTCCGAGACCGGCCGGCGCACCGGTAATTTTTATTTCAAAAATTCCGCCCAAAGTGTCGCCGTTCGCCTTCGCCTCATCAATTCGATTTTTAATTTCGTCATCGCCGGAAACTCCGCCGACTTCCGAAACGGTTCCGGAAATTTCTATGCCGCACTCTCTCAAAAAAATTTTGCACAACGCACCCGCCGCAACTCTCATCGTCGTTTCGCGCGCGCTGGAGCGTTCCAAAATGTCGCGGGCATCTTCACGATTGTATTTCAAAATTCCGGGAAGGTCTGCGTGACCCGGTCGGACGCAGGTAACTTTTTCGCCGCAGGGCAAACCCTCCGCGCTCATTCGGTCGCGCCAATTTTCCCAATCTTTATTTTCGACAATCAAAGTTATCGGACTTCCCAAAGTTTCGCCGAAACGGATTCCGGACGCGAAAATAATTTTGTCCGATTCGATTTTCATTCTGCCGCCGCGCCCGTAGCCGCCCTGCCGACGTTTCAATTCCGCATTGACGAAGTCGACGGAAATTTTCAAGCCGGCCGGCAAGCCTTGCAAAATGCAGGTAAGTTGCGAGCCGTGACTTTCGCCGCCGCTTATGTACTTAACGTAATTCAAATTTACTCACTCCAAAAAAATATCGCAAAAAAATTTTTTTGCGACACCGAAAATTTTTTATTCCTCTTCCGGTTTCGTGTAAGGCGTTGCGATTCTCACGAAAGTTCTTCCGCAAGGACAAAGTTCGCTGATTCGCCTGACAGCCTGTCCGGTTCTGTAACGGATTAACGGCATCGCCTGCGCCGACAAAGTTGTTATAACCAATTCGCCCATGCAGTCGTCCTCGTCGATAATTTCGTCGCCGGAAAATTTTACCAGCTCAATCAAAAAATTATCTTCCCTGACGTGGTGCGCGGCGTTCGTTTCGCATTGATAAATCATTCCCGGTGTTCCGATTTCCGGCGGCGAAAACAGATTGAAAACTTCCGTCTCCGCTCTCATTTCGATGTGTTGTTGCAAAGGATTTTGTATGTTGTTCAAATTTATGCAGACAATTTTTTTGACTTCACAGTCCGCGATATTTTCTCCGACAGCCTGAAGTTGAATTATCAACTGCATGACGAGTTGCGGAGTCGTGACGATTGTATCCGGTCTGAAAATTTCCAAACATTTCAGCCACCGCCGATAATCCGTGCCGAGCGGAATTACCGTTGCCCCGATTGATTCGAGCGAATAGAGAACGTCCAAAAATTTATTGTCGGACAAATCGCCTTGAAGTCCGACGACGGACGCGCGATGAATACCGGCGGCGACGAGTGCGCCGGAAGACATTTCCACATTTTTCCGGACATCTTCGCGGGTGTAAAATTTTGTGACTTCACCTTCCGAGTCGTCGATATGATGAACGCGGATAATCCCGGACAAGGGCAACGTCAGCAAGTCGAACGGATCCGCCCGGTGAAACATTTCAAAAGTCAGGAAAGGAATTTTTTTCACGTCGGAAAGTGTTTGAATATCTTCCGGTTTAAATCCGGCTTTTTGAAATTCGTTGCGGTAGAAAGAACTTTTTTCCGCCGCATACGATACAATTTGTTTCAATCGTTCGAGTTGGAGAGCGGAAATTTCTTCGCGTGTCATGGTTTCCGCTTTTTCGTCAGCATACATAAAAACACTTCCCCAAAAAAAATTCTGAGTCATTATAACCGGTTTTTTTGAAAAAGTATATAAAAAAAATCACACGTCGAACCGGAGACGTGCGAAAAATTTTTGCTCAATTTTTTTGGTAAAGCTTGCCGTTATAAATTCGCGGGCGCGGCTCAAATTTTTCGTTCCAAATACTTTTCGTCGGATCGTATGAAGTCGTATGAATGTCAGCCAAATCCAAAATCGAATGAATGAGAGAGTCGAGCCGATACGGTCTGTCAACGGCGGATTTGAATCGAGAAATTTTTTCCGGATATTTTTCCCGGAAAATTTTTGAAGTCCAAACGAACATCGGAACTTCAATCATGCAGACGTTGCCTATCGCCTCCGGAGAATGTCCGGCAAAGTCGCGTCCTTCGTAAACTTCGTTGCCGTGATCCGAAATGTAAATCACGACGGCATTTTTATTTTCAAACCGTTTTATAATTTCGTCCAAAACAAAATCGTTGTACAAAGTCGCGTTATCATATTCTGAAGTTTTTTGCCGCCATACTTCTTCCGGCTTGTCCTCGTCCTCTGCTTTGAATTTCGCAAACTCAGACGGATAACGTTCGCTGTAAGTCCAATGCTGCCCGGTCAAGTGAATGACATAAAAATTTTTTTCGTGCGGCTTTTCCAAATATTCGTCAACCGTTTTTAAAAGCAAGCCGTCAAGTACCCTGTCTCCGTATGCAACGTCGGTGAAAAATTTTTCGTCGCACCTTTCCGAAAAATATGTGTCGAAATTTCCGAACACGCCGTAACGACTTTGATTTGAAATCCAAATCGTGTAATATCCGGCGCGTTTCATTATGTCGAAAAGGTTTGCTTTATAAACCCAATCGTTCATCGGAGCTTCCTTCTCTGCGAAAGTCCCCATCATCGACATTGCAACCGGCGTTGTGTTTCCGCAAGCGATAACGTCGTTGAACCGGATAAGTTCGCCGGCGTCAAAACGCTTTTGCAAAAGCGGATTCGTTTCCAACCTGTAACCGTACAGACTCATATGGTTTCTGTCCGCCGATTCGCCGATAACATAAATTATGTATGGAATTTCGGATTTGTCCTCCAAAATTTTTTCCGCCTCATTTTGTTTATCCATTTCGGCAAAAATTTTTTTCTCGTCACCTATCGGGAAGTTGTGCACGAAATAATAAAATGTCATTGAAACTCTGCCGGCTGCCGTCGAAGTCACAACTTTTTTGTTCGCGTTCCAATCGCCGAAAGCGTAAGCGCGATAAATCCAATGCGACCATAAACCGGTAAGCACAATCAAAATGCCGACGATTAAAAATCTTTGCACCGGCTGAGAAATTTTTTCAAATACCCGCGTCATCAAAAAGCCCGTCAAAAATTTTTTCAACGCCTTCACCGTCAAAAAAATAAATCCGACTCCCGCGACGAGGAGAGCAAATACATACGGTTTCAAAATATAATCGCGCAAAAATTCTTTCACCGAAAAAGGATTCGTTCCCAAAATCGTCGCCATGACGATGTGCATCATGACAGTTTGAAATTTGAAAATCAAAAAAATGTCCGTGACGCAGACGAGGAAAAAATAAATTCCGGTGACGATCTGCACGAATTTTTTTACCTCAGGCAGACGCGAAAACAAAAAATGTATCGCGACGCAGAGAATAAAAATTTGCACTGTGCCGAGCAAAAAAATTTCTGCGTGGTCGATGACGAGAAACATCAATTCGGTTTTCGTTTCCGGATTTTTCACAATCACTTCGAGGAATACGGAAATATTTAAAATGTTAAGCAGAGCGAAAAAACCGGCATCTTCGCGAAAAGTTTTTCCGCATTCCCGGCTGACAGAGTCCAAAAAATTTTTCAATCGTTCGAGCAAAATTTTTTCCTCCTAATTTTTTTGGTAAGGTTTATCGTTGTAAATTCGCGGACGCGGTTCAAAATTTTTGTTCCAAATACTTTTCGTCGGGTCGTATGAAGTCGTGTGAATGTCAGCCAAGTCCAAAATCGCGTGAATAAGATAATCCGTTCGATACGGTCTGTCAACAGCCGACTTAATTTGTTCGACTTTCTCCGGATAAGTTTCGCGGAAAATTTTTGAAGTCCAAACGAACATCGGAATTTCAATCATGTTGAGGTTGCCGACCGGTTCGAAGGAATGACCGGCAAAGTCGCGTCCCTCGTAAATTTCTTCGCCGTGATCCGAAATGTAAATCACGACGGCATTTTTATTTTCAAACCGTTTTATAATTTCGTCCAGAATAAAATCGTTGTACAAAGTCGCGTTGTCATACTCGGCAACTTTTTGCCGCCAAGATTCTTCCGGTCTGTCTTCGTCCTCCGCTTTGAATTTTGAAAACTCCGGCGGGTAACGTTCGATATATTGAGAATGTTGCCCGGTCAAATGAATGACGTAAAAATTTTTTTCGTTTTGCGGTTGCGCCAAATATTTATCAATCGGCTCAAGCAAAAGTCCGTCAAGTCCGCGCGTGCCGAAAAAAATATCCGTGAAAAGTACTTCGTCGCACCTTGCCGAAAAGTAAGCGTCAAAATTTCCGTCCAACCCTTTGTGACTTTGATTAGACAGCCAAAAAGTTTTATATCCGGCGCGTTTCACGAGGTCGAAAAGATTTGCTTTGTAAATCCAATCGTTAAGCTCGTCATCTTTCTCCGCGAAAGTTCCGAGTTTCGACATGACAATCGAAGTAAAATTTCCGCAGGCGATAACGTCGTCGAATCGGATAAGTTCGCCGGCGGCAAGACGTTTTTGCAAAAGCGGATTCGTTTCAAGTTTGTAACCGTACAGGCTCATGTGATTTCTTGTCGCGGACTCTCCGATAACGAAAACGATGTAAGGAATTGTCGAATTGTTTTCCGAAATTTTTTCCGTTTCGTTCAGCTTGTCCATCTCCGCGAAAATTTTTTCCTCGTTGCCGATCGGAACATTGTTGAGGTAGTGAAAAGTCAGCGCGCCCACTCTGACCGGCGCAACGGATTTCAAAACGTCGGTATCCGGATAGAGCAGAGCGGTTCGCGCATTGTCGATAAACCAGTTGCCCCAACGAAAAATCAGGAAAGCCGGAATAATTAAAATTTTTCAACCGCTCCGGGAATTTCGCGCCTGAGAAAATTTTTTTCGACAACTTGACGACGGCGGTAACGAAAATTATTCCGGCAAAAATTCCGAAGGCAATTTCCGGTCTGAAAACGTAGTCGGCGAAAAATTCTTTCACCGAGTAAGGATTCGTGCCGGCAATGACGGCAAGAACATCTTTCCTCATCACCGTTTTGAATTTGAAAATCAAAAAAATTTCCGTGACGCAAATTATCGCGGAGTAAATCAAAATCAAAATTTGGAGAAAAAATTTTACCTTCGGCACACGCGAAAAAATAAATCGGAATGCGACGCAGAAAATAAAAATTTGCACCGCGCCCAAAATAAAAAGTCTGACGTAACGAAATGCCGGCTCCAAAAAAGCCCGCGTCAATTCCGGAGTTTGCACGAACATTTCCAAAAGTACGGTAATATTCAAAAGGACGAGCAGCGAGAAAAACCAACCGTCTTTCCGGAGAGTTTCCCCGCACCCGTCACTGACTCTTTGCAAAAAATTTTCGATGCGCGCACGCAAAATTTTTTCCTCCTAATTTTTTGTGTAGGGTTTGTCGTTATAAATTCGCGGTCTTGTCGAATCAAAATTTTTGTTCCAAATACTTTTTGTCGGGTCGTATGAAGTCGTGTGAATGTCCGCCAAATCCAAAATCGCGTGAATCAAATAATCGTTTCGATAAGGTTTGTCCTCCGCCGCCTTCATCAGAGAAAATTTTTCCGGATAAGTTTCCCGGAATTTTTTTGATGCCCAGACCAACGTCGGAATTTCAATCATGTGGACACTGCCGAAAGGTTCGAGAGAGTGCCCGCCGAAATTTCTGCCTTCGTAAACTTCCTGCCCGTGATCCGAAATATAAATCACGACGGCATTTTTATCTTCAAACCGTTTTATAATTTCTTC
>CAJOFG010000098.1 GCA_905233965.1 uncultured Selenomonadaceae bacterium | reverse complement strand
GACGTTTTGTCGATGAGCGGTTACGACCCCGATAAAGTCAGCGGTTTTGCCTTCGGTCTGGGTATCGAACGAATTGCCATGTTGACTTACGGCGTGGACGACATGAGATTATTTTTCGACAATGACGTTGAATTTTTGAGCAAGTTTTGAACCGGAGGGAAAAAGATAAATGCAAGTATCGACAAAATGGTTGAAAGATTACATTGACATAGATTGTTCCGTCGAAGAATTGGCGGAAAAATTTACCGGAGCCGGTATCCCGGTCGAAAACATCATCAAAGCCGGCGAAGGTTTGGAAAAAGTTGTCACCGGCCGGATTGAGGAATTGAAAAAGCATGAGGATTCGGATCATCTGCTCGTCTGTCAAATGAACGTGGGCGACCCGGAGCTTTTGCAAATCGTCACCGGCGCACCGAACGTAAAGCAGGGACAAGTTGTCCCCGTCGCACTCGTCGGAGCGCATTTGCCGAACGGACAAAAAATTTCCAAAGGGAAAATGCGCGGCGTTGCGTCGAACGGAATGTTATGTTCGGCCGGCGAATTGAAATTGGATTTGGAAAATTTGCCGGAGGAGCAGAAAAACGGAATTTACATTTTGCCGGACGATACGCCTGTCGGAGTTCCCGTCGCGGAAGTTCTCGGACTTGACGATGACATTTTGGAATTTGAGTTGACTGCCAATCGCGGCGACTGTTTCAGCGTGTTCGGTTTGCGAAAAAAATTCCGCACTTCCCGGAGATAAAAGTTTCTGAGGATGCCGGAAAAAATTCTTCCGACATGGTCGAAATAAAAATTGACGCGCCGGATTTGTGTTCGCGATTCTCCGCCGGAGTTTTGACTGACGTTAAGCTTGCGCCTTCGCCGGAATGGATGCAGAAACGTCTGGAAGGTGCCGGGATTCGTGCGATAAACAATGTGGTTGACGTGACAAATTTTGTCATGGTCGAACTCGGTCAACCCATGCACGCCTACGACTACGACGAAGTTGCCGGACACGTTTTGAACGCGCGCCGGGCAGAAAAGGGCGAACGACTTCACACGCTGGACGATTCGGACAGGTTGGCGAAGGGCGGCGAACTCGTCATCGCGGACGCGGAAAAAGCGGCGGGACTTGCCGGAATTATGGGCGGTCTTGAAACGGAAATTACCGAAAAAACTTCGACGGTAATTTTGGAAGCGGCATCGTTCAATCCTGCATCGATTCGCCGTACAAGTCGCGCCGTCGGTCTCCATTCGGAATCCTCCGGCAGATTTGAGCGCGGAACGAATGAAAAGGGAACGATTAACGCGATTAAACGTGCCGCGCAACTTTTGCAGGAAATGGGCGCGTGCAAAGTTTGCGCCGGAATTGTTGACGTTTACCCGGAGCCGAAGGAAGAAATCAAAGTCAAATTCACGATTCAGCAAATTAACGAACGACTCGGAACAAATTATTCGTCCGGAGAAATTCTCGAAGTCTTAAACTCACTCGGCTTTAACGTGAAAGAATTTGATGACGTTGCGCCGGAGCCGGACGAAGTGATTGATAAAATTTCTTTCGCGGCAAAATATTTCGGACACGCGGCGAAAAAACTTGCGCAAGATTCAAGCGTCGATGACTTTGTAAAAAATATCGGAATGACCGTCGGCGAACTTGTCAAGCGGAGCGGCGCGAAAGTTGAGGCGGTTTACGAGGCAACCGTTCCCGATTGGCGGAATGATGTCAAATTGCCGGACGATTTGTCGGAAGAGGTTGCAAGAATTTTCGGTTATGATAAAATTCCTTCGACGCTCCCCAAAGGCAGTCAACAGGGGCGGCAGTCCGATTTCCAAAACTTTACGGACAAAATTAAATCTGCGTTGACTTATCTTGGCATGAATGAAGAAATTTCTTTCGCCTTCAACGGGGAAAATGTTTTCGACAAGCTGAGAATACCGGAGGAAAGCGAACTTCGCCGCGCCGTCCCGATTTTAAATCCGCTGACGGACGATTCGCATTTGCTCCGGACGACGCTTTTAAATTCGGTCTTGGAGAACGCGGCAAGAAATTTCAGCCGGAAAAATGAAACGGTTCGACTTTTTGAAATCGCGCCGGTATTTTTCCCGAAAAATTTGCCGGTAACCGAATTGCCGGACGAAGTGCAAAAACTTGCCGGAGTTATCGCCGGACGACGCGAACCGGAAGGTTGGTCGCAAAATTCTGCGGAAGTCGATTTTTACGACATGAAAGGAATTGTCGAAGAACTTTTCGCGAAACTTTCGATTGAACGCTACACTGTCGAGCCGGGCGAACATTACGCGATGCATCCGGGAAAAACGGCTGTTTTCAAAAAGGGCAGAGAAATTTTGGCGACGGTCGGCGAAATTCATCCGGCAGTTGCGGAATCTTTCGGCATAAGCAAGAAAATTTTTGCATTTGAATCCGACGTGGAAACTTTGATAAAATGTGCGTCGAAGAAATTTAAATTTGAAAGTCCGGCAAAATATCCGGCAATTTCCCGCGACTTGGCAATTTTGGTTGACAAGAACGCGGCGGCGGGCGAGATTGAAAAAGTTATCGTGAAGTCTGCCGGAAAATTTTTCAAGAGCGTCACTCTGTTCGATGTTTACACCGGCGACAGAATCCCGGAGGACAAAAAAAGTTTGGCGTTCTCAATCACTTTCCAATCGGACGAACGGACTTTGAAAGATGCGGAAGCGGACGAAGCTTTCAAAAATATTTTGGCGGCGGTTGAAAAAAATTTCGCGGCGCAAATCAGAAGTTAATTTTTGGAATTTGAAATCTTCCGGAGGTGAAAAATTTTGGCTGAAGAAAGAAAAGGTGTTGCTGCTCAAAGAGTCGAGGTGGAAATTTACGGCGAAATTTACCGGCTTAAGACGGACGATCCGGACGGGTTGGCGCGGCTGGTGCAAATGGTTGATTCGACCATGAAATCAATTTCGCAAAGCACGCGAACTTTTTCAGGCGGAAGAATTGCGGTTCTTGCCGCTCTCAAAATCGCGGAAGATTATATGCAACTTAAAAAAGACTACGATGAGCTTTTGGCACTGCTCGACGAAGGAAAATAACAAGCTCAAAGCTTGACATAATTGGCGCATAATCGATTTTTGCGCAAAAAAAATTTCCCGCTTCGGAGAACTTGTCAAGGAAAAGTATACAGTAAAAAATACCGGAACCCCATTTCTTTTTTATAAAGAGTTGGGGTTTTACAGTTTAAGGAACAGTCAAGACGTTGGGACTTGAAACAGCGGACGTAGTCGTCAATCAGTTTCGGAACGTCATCAGCATCGGCTGAGTCGAAATCCAAATACAATTCCCGCTTAATCCAACCGTTTAATTGTCGGCAGCTTTGAAATAATTCAATTTTTCGGTTTTTGTCCAATTTCTGTGACTCATACCTTTTTTACTGCTCATTTTTTCCACTCCCTACATTTATTACAAAAAAAAGCAGACAACTCTCTTTTGAATTGTCTGCTTTTACTTTACCGGTTCAGGTGAACCGAAGATTTTTTTGTTCGGGCGAGATAATTAAATCTCACTTGTTGAAAATATTTCTGAGTGCCTGTTTGTTTACGTCGCGATTCAGTTGTGCAAGGTAAGTCGTCAGCTTGATTGACTTCGGACAAACTTCAACGCAGTTCTGACTGTTTCCGCAACTGGTAATTCCGCCTTTTTCCATGAGCGCGTTAAGACGTTTCGGCGCGTCGAATTTCCCGAGCGGGTGAAGATTGAACAGGTAAGCTTGAACGGTCGGCGCAGGTCCGATAAAGTCGGATTGAGGGCAACAGCCGCAAGTCATGCAGTGAGAAATTTCGTAAGCCGTCTGCGCGGTGTACGGATTTTGAATCGGCGCATCTTTGACTTCCCAAGAACCGTCGAGTTCGATCCAGCCCATGATTTTTTTCAAACTTTCAAACATTACGGAACGATCGATGAGCAAGTCGCGAATGACGGGGAAAGTTCTTGCCGGTTGCAGATGAATCGGTTGCTGAATTTCATCTACGAGCGCACAGCAAGCCTGACGTGCAACACCGTTGATAACCATCATGCACGCGCCGCAAACTTTTTCCAGGCAGTTACATTCCCAAGTGACGGGCGCAACTTTTTTTCCGTCAACGGTGACGGGATTTTTTTGAATTTCCATCAAGGCGGCGACCACGTTCAGTCCCGGACGATAGTCAACGTCAAACTCCTGATTGTAGGGTTTCTCGTTCGGTCCGTCCTGCCGCTCTATGATAAATCTGACTTTTTTTTCAGCCATAATAAAAACCTCCGGTTTTTAACAAATTTATTCTTTCTTCGCAACGGCATAGTTACGGGCACGCGGTTTGATGAGGGAGTGATCGAAGTCGCGGTAAGTAACGATCGGGTCTTCGGTTTTTTCGTCGTAGTTGACGATTGTGACTTTCATAAATCTTTCGTCGTCGCGTCCCATGAAAACGAGTTCGCCGTCTTCGTCATGTTTCTGCTTGCCGTTTTCGAGAACGATTTTCGCGTGTGCGCCGCGTGATTCATCTCTCATTCTTGCGCCTTTGGTGATTGCCATTGCGTAAAGAATCATGTTGCGGAGTTGGCGAACGAACATTGCCTCCTGATTCGCGGTATTCGAGTGGTCGGTAATTCCGATGTCGTCCCAGCGTTTGAGAAGTTTTTTGAGTTCGACAAGGCAAGTGTCCAAACCGTTGTTATCGCGTTCGATTGCAACGTATTTGTACATGAGGTCGCCCATTTCGTGATGAAGTTTGTGAGCGTTTTCCGAGCCGTTCATCGTCAAAATTTTATCGTATTCGTTTTGGACTTCGCGGCGGGCGGCTTCCAATTCTTCATCGGTGAGTTCGGAACCTCTGTTGCCTTCCTTCGCCCATCTCATCGCCTCCGGACCGGAAACCGTGCCGGAATAAGCCGCGCTGAGCAAAGAGTTTGCACCGAGACGGTTTGCGCCGTGATATTGATAGTCACATTCGCCGGATGCCATCAAGCCCGGAATGTTCGTATTGTGTTTTCTGTCAACCCAGATACCGCCCATCGAGTAGTGAACGGACGGGAAAATTTCCATAGGTACTTTGCGCGGGTCTTGTCCGACAAATTCCGAATACATTTCCAGAATACCGCCGAGTTTTCTTTCGAGATAGCCGCTGTCGATGTGGGAAAGGTCGAGGTAAACTCTGTTCTCTCCGTTGATTCCCAAGCCCATGTGAACGCAAACTTTGTAAATGGCACGGCTTGCAACGTCACGCGGAACGAGGTTGCCGTAAGCCGGATACATTTCTTCGAGGAAGTACCAGGGCTGACCGTCTTTGTAAACCCAGACGCGTCCGCCTTCGCCGCGACACGCTTCCGACATGAGCCGGTTTTTGTCCGAGCCGGGAATTGCAGTCGGGTGAATTTGAATAAATTCCGGATTGGCGATTTCCGCGCCCTGCTGATAAACGGCGGAAACTGCCGAGCCGTTGCAAATTGTCGATGCGGTGCAACGTCCGAAAACCTGTCCGGGACCGCCGGTAGCAAGGATAACGGTATCTGCGCGGAAGGAACGAATTTCCATCGTGTTCATGTTCTGCGCCACGAGTCCGCGACAAACGCCTTCCTTGTTTTTGATAATCCGGATAAATTCCCAGAACTCATATTTTGTAACCGCGCCTTTGGTTTCCCAACGTCTGACTTGTTCGTCGAGTGCGTACAAAATTTGCTGACCGGTAGTCGAGCCGGCAAAGCAGGTACGTTTATGTTTCTGTCCGCCGAAGTTGCGAAGGTCGAGAACGCCTTCTGAAGTGCGGGTGAAAGGAACGCCCATTCTGTCAAACATTTTAATCAGTTTCGGAGCGGCCTCAACCATTCCTTTAACCGCGATTTGGTCAGCGAGGAAGTCGCCGCCGTAAACCGTGTCGTCAAAATGTTCGTAAATGCTGTCATGTTCGCCTTTCGTATCCATGCAGGCGTTAATGCCGCCCTGAGCGCAAAGAGAGTGCGAACGTTTAACCGGGCAGTATGAAAACAGATCGACTTCGCCGCCGGCCTCACAAACTTTTATGGTTGCGAGCAGTCCGGAAATACCGCCGCCCACGATTGCAATTTTTTTCTTACTCATATCTTTTGCCATAATCCCGATTCACCCCCGTCAATACATGAAGTAACTTGCCATGAACACGAGAGTTACAAGGCAAAGTGCCGCACAAAGACCCATGCTGATAATGCCGATAACATTTTGGGAGCGCGGACCTTTCGTAATTCCCCAAGTCATGCAGAAGGTTGTGATACCGTTGCAGAAATGGAAAATTGCCGCCCACATTCCGATAACGTACAGAAAGACGACGACGGGATTTTGGAAAAAGTTTTGGAGAAGTTCAAAAGAAATGGGAGTACCCGTTACGCCCTTTACATAAAGACGGAGATAGCCGACGTGCCAAACGAGGAACACGACGAGGAACCAAGCCGTCCAGCGTTGCAGGGTGAAATTCCAGTTGCGGATGTATTTGAAGCGTTGCGGGTTGTTGTTCGCCTGCAGTGCGATGTAAATTCCGTAAATGCCGTGAAAGAGAAGAGGAATTGCAATACCGCAAACTTCAAGACCCAAGAAAATCGGTTTCGGAATCAATTCCATCATTTCCAACGCGCCGTTCAGTGCCGCCGGACCGAAAATCGCCATTGAGTTTGTAAAAATATGCTCGAACAGCACAATACCCAAGACGAGAAGTCCGCACAGCGAATGCAGACGCCTTAAGTAAAAAGTTGTATGAAACATTTTGACCTCCTTGATTCGGTGTAAAAATTCTCTCCTAAATTTGACTCATGTCAAAATTGCGGAAAGGTTTTTGCCCGATCTCGTAAAAATTATTTCCTTCGCAATCTATTACGACTATTGCCGGGAAGTCCACGACTTCGAGAGCGGCAACCGCTTCCGGTCCGAGTTCCGGATAGGCAAGCACTTTGTAACTTTTGACGGACTTGGCGATTAAAGCCGCCGCGCCGCCGACTGCCGCGAAATAAGTTGCGCCGTTTTTCTTCATGGCCTCAACGACTTCCGGAGTGCGCGAACCTTTGCCGACCATGCCTTTAATGCCCTGATCCAACATTGTCGGGGTATAAGCGTCCATTCTTCCGGAAGTTGTCGGACCGCATGAACCGATGGGATCTCCGGGTTTCGCCGGCGTGGGTCCGAGATAGTAAACGATTTGATCTTTCCAATCGACCGGCAATTTTTCTCCGCGTGCCAATGCTTCAGTCATTGCTTTGTGTGCCGCATCGCGCGCACTGATAATCGTTCCGGTGATGAGAACGCTGTCGCCGGCTTTCAATTTGCGTGACATTTCTTCGGTGAACGGCGTTGTAATTCTGATACTTTCAGCCATTTATTTTTCCCTCCGTTCGATTACAAAACTCTGTGAGCGTGGCGCATTGCATGACAGCAAATAGTCACGGCGACGGGCAAGCCGGCAATGTGAGTGGGTCCCCATTCGACGTTGACGGCAAGCGCGGAAGTTGTTCCGCCGAGTTGCGGACCGATGCCGGTGGAGTTAATCATTTCGAGGAGCTCTTCCTCAAGTTTCGCGTACTCCGGCATGGGGTTTCTTTCGTCAATCGAACGAGTCAAAGCTTTCTTGGACAAAAGAGCCGCTCTGTCCATCGTGCCGCCGATACCTACGCCGACGACCATGGGCGGACAAGGATTCATGCTTGCGTGCAAAATAATTTCCATTACGGCCTTTTTCACGCCCTTTACACCGTCCGCAGGAACGAGCATTTTAATTCCGGATTTGTTTTCCGAACCGAACCCTTTCGGCGCGATTGTGATGTCAATTTTGTCACCCGGAACTATTTCGGTGTAGATAACGCCCGGCGTGTTGTTCTGCGTGTTCACGCGGTTGAAAAGCGGTTCACCGACGACGGATTTGCGAAGATAGCCTTCGGTGTAACCTTTTGCGATTCCGGCGTTGACGGCCTCCGTCAAATCTCCGCCGGTAATGTGCAAATCCTGCCCGACCTTCAAAAATACGATCGTCATGCCGGTATCTTGGCAATAGGGGCGATCTTCCGCTTTCGCGATTTCGGCATTTTTGATGATTTGGTCGAGAACGATTTTGCCGACTTCGGATTTCTCCGTTTCGCGACCGCGTTTCAAACCGCGATAAACGTCGTCAGGCAAATAGTACGCCGCTTCTTTGCACATTTCTGCGACGTTTTCTGTAATAACTTTTACGTCCAACTCTCTCAAAGTGATCCCTCCCGGAAAAATTTTTGTTACAAATAATGCCTTCAAATTTTATTTGCCGATTAAAAAAAAAATCCTGCCGAAACGAAAAATTTTTTTCCGCCGGACAAAAAAAATTCCCCGCGAAAACTTTTTGTCACCGGGAAAAAATTTTTTTCCGTTCCTCAAAAATTACAATTCCCGGCGGAGCAAGTACAAAAAAAACGGTGCGCCGAGCAGAGCCGTCAAAATTCCGACGGGTAATTCGGCAGGTGCGAAAATCGTTCGGGCGAAAGTGTCGCTGAAGATGACGACAGCCGCGCCCAAAAATGCCGAACCGGGCAATAAAATTTTGTAGTCAGACCCGGTTATCAATCTTGCCGTGTGCGGAATTATCAGCCCGACGAATCCCAAAAGTCCCACGACGCAGACAGCAGACGCAGCCAAGAGTGCCGCAATCGCCGTCAAAAAAGTTCTCACCAACGTGACGCGAAGTCCCAAGCCTTTTGCAACTTCATCGCCGAGTTGCAAAATATTCAAATGCCGCGCCGAGAGGAAAGCCAAAATTGTCCCGACGATTGTATACGGGTACAAAATTT
>CAJOFG010000097.1:2597-12164 GCA_905233965.1 uncultured Selenomonadaceae bacterium | reverse complement strand
CTCAACGTCAACACCGTTTTCAACTTCGCCGATACTCACCGCCGCCCAATTTTTACTGTGCGCCAAACTTATTTTCAAGTCGCCTTCCGAAAGGTAAGGCTTGCCGTTTTTGTCGCGAACGATTGAAACTTCTTCGATTGAACGCGACAATTTTTTTGCGGCAATACTCCGCGCCGAAAGTTCCGCCCAAATCGTCCGGTTCCTGTCCGCCAAAAATTTGTAACGCAAAATTTTTTCCCGGCGTTCGTCGTCGAAGAGGTACAAATATTTTTCAATCGGGCGGTCGAGAAAATTTTTCAGGTTCAAAAAATAAACTTCAACGCTCATTGAATCAAAAACTTTCTTATGTTGCCGATTAAATACAGGGAGCCGGCGGCGATTTTTATTTCCGCGTCGGAAGTCAGAAATTTTTTCACGGCATCGGATCTTTTTTCCGCGCCGATATTTTTTATTCCGTTCGCCGTCAAAATTTCGCAAAGCTTTTCAATCGGCTCGGCGCGTTCGGAATTCGGAGGGGTGACGATTACAAAATCGTTTTGCCGGAACAAAATTTTTATCATTTCGTCAAAATTTTTGTCGGACAACACACCGAAAATCCAAACGCGATTTCCCGCCGGAAAATATTTGTCCAAACTTGTACGAAGTGCTTTCGCGCCGTGCGGATTGTGCGCCCCGTCAATGACGATTGTCCCGGAATTTTTTTTCACGATTTCAAAACGTCCCGGATGTTTCACTTCAAGCAAACCGGTTCCAATCGTCCGGTCGTCGATGCCCAAAATTTTTGCCGCACGAATTGCGATTGCCGCATTGAGTTTTTGAAATTCGCCGGACAAGTTCGTTTCGACGTTCGCCGGTTCGGAAATGTCGTACAGCGCGGAATTATTTTTTTTCGCAACCTCACGAATAATTTCAAGCGGCAAACCATTCGCTCCGGTGACGACGGGAACATTCGGCTTGATAATCCCGGCTTTGTTTTCGGCGATACTTTTCAAGTCGCCCAAAATATTTTCATGCTCCCGCGCAACCGTCGTTATAATCGAAACTTCCGGCGTGATAACGTTCGTCGAGTCGTAAGTCCCGCCGATACCGACTTCGATAACGGCAATGTCAATTTTTTTCCGGGAGAAATGAAAAAATGCGGCGGCTGTCAAAGTTTCAAAATGCGTCGCCCGGATTCCGGTATTTTTCACCGCGTCGATTGCGTCGGCAAAATCTTGTTCGGAAATATTTTCGCCGCCGATTGAAATTCTTTCGCGGTAACTTTCCAAATGCGGGGAAGTAAATAAGCCGACATTTTGACCGTCGGCTTTCAAAATTGCGGCGAGCATTGCGGAAACGGAACCTTTGCCGTTCGTGCCGGTGACGTGAACGGTGCGATAATTTTTTTGCGGAAAATCGAGCCGGCTCAGAACGGAATTTATCCGCTCCAAGCCCGGCCGGATTCCGAAACCGATAAGCCCGTCGAGATATTTTAAACTTTCTTCGTATGTCATAATTTTTTCAACTGTTCGATACGCGATTCGACGTTGGAAATTTTTTCGCGGGCGGCGGCAAGTTTCTCTCTTTCGGCTTGCACGACTTGCGCCGGAGCTTTCGCGACAAAATTTTCGTTTTTCAATTTGCCTTCAGTCATCGCGATTCCTTTTTGAAGTTTTTCCAATTCTTTCGTCAACCGGGAAATTTCTTTGTCCGTGTCGATTAAATCTTTGAGCGGCAGGAAAATTTCCGCACCGCCGGCAACTCCGGTTAAAGCGTGATCCGGTTTTTCGTCGGCGAATGTTATCGGGTCGGCGGCGGCAAGTTCGGAAATATATTTTTCGTTCGCCTTCAAAGTTTCGGCAACGTCGGAGTCGGAAATTTTCAAAATGACGGCGGCTTTTTTGCGCGCCTCGATTCCGATTTCATTTTTCAAGTTGCGAATAACTTTTATCACTTCGACAATCGATTCCATTTGCCGTTCGGATTTTTCGTCAAACTCTCCGGGCTTGACCCATTCGGCAAGCATGATACTTCCTTCGGCGTTCGGCAATTTTTGACGGATAACTTCGGTGAGGAACGGCATGAACGGATGCAACAGGCGCAAAGATTTTTCCAAAACGTCATTCAAAACGTAAAGCGCGGTTTGTTTCGCGCGAACGTCATCACCGTACAGCCGGGACTTCGTGAGCTCGATATACCAATCGCAAAATTCAGACCAAATGAAGTCGTACATCAAACGCGCCGCTTCGCCGAGTTCAAACTTGTCCAAATTTTCCGTGACACCTTGCGCCGTTCGATTCAGCCGGGAAATTATCCATTTGTCCGCCGTTTCAAAATCTTTTTCGTCCGGCTTAAAATTCGCGTCGAAGTTTTCCAAATTCATCAGCAAAAATCTTGACGCATTCCAAATTTTGTTCGCGAAGTTTCCGGCTGACTCAACACGCTTCCACGAAAAACGCAAATCGTTTCCGGGCGTGTTGCCGGTGACGAGCATGAACCGGAGAGAGTCCGCGCCGTGCTTTTCGATGACTTCGACCGGATCTATGCCGTTGCCGAGCGACTTGGACATTTTCCTTCCCTGCTCGTCGCGAACAAGTCCGTGAATGAAAACATTTCGGAAAGGAACTTTGCCGCGAAATTTCAAACCCATCATAACCATTCGGGCGACCCAGAAGAAAATTATATCGTAGCCGGTAACCAAAACACTCGTCGGATAATATTTTTTCAACTCCGGCGTTTCTTCCGGCCAGCCCATCGTCGAGAAAGGCCAGAGCGCGGAGCTGAACCAGGTATCGAGAACATCTTCATCTTGGTGCAAATTTTTTCCGTGACATTTCGGACATTCGTGAACGTCCTCCGCAACCGTCATCTCTCCGCAGTCGTCGCAGTACCACGCCGGGATTCTGTGTCCCCACCAAAGTTGCCGGCTTATGCACCAGTCGCGAATATTTTCAAGCCAGTTGATATAAATTTTTGTGAAACGCTCCGGAACGAATTTTAATTCGCCGGACTTCACCGCGTCGATTGCCGGCTTTGCAAGCTCTTCCATTTTTACGAACCACTGAATACCGACCAACGGCTCAACCGTCGTGCCGCACCGGGAACAATGCCCGACCGCGTGCTCGTGATTTTCTTCCGAAACCAAAACGCCGGCGGCTTTCAAATCTTCGACAAGAATTTTTCTGCACTCGTACCTGTCAAGCCCGGAATATTTTCCCAGACCGTCAGCCATCGTTCCGTCGTTGTTGATTACGACAATTTGCTCAAGGTTGTGGCGAAGTCCCATTTCAAAATCGTTCGGGTCATGCGCCGGAGTAACTTTGACCGCGCCGGTTCCGAATTCTTTATCGACGTATTCGTCGGCAAAGAGCGGAATTTCCCGATTGACGACCGGCAAAATCAAAGTGCGCCCGACAAATTTTTTATACCGCTCGTCGTCCGGGTGGACGGCAACTCCGGTATCGCCAAGCATTGTTTCCGGACGCGTCGTCGCAATTTCGATAAACTCATCGCTGTCTTTAAATTTGTAGCGCAAGTGCCAAAGTTTTCCCTGTTCGGTGACGTGTTCGACTTCGATGTCGGAAATTGCCGTATTGCATTTCGGGCAGCGGTTGGTGATTCTCTTTCCGCGATAAATCAAACCTTCGTTGTAAAGCGTGACGAAAACTTTTTTGACGGCGGCGGAGCAACCCTCGTCCATTGTAAAACGTTCGCGATCCCAATCGCAACTCGCGCCCAAAGTCCGGAGCTGATACATAATCCGGCTGCCGTATTCCTCTTTCCATTTCCAAACGCGCTCCAAAAATTTTTCGCGTCCGAGTTTGCAGCGGTCTGTTCCCTCTTCGCGAAGTGCCGCCTCAACTCTTGCCTGCGTCGCAATTCCGGCATGGTCGCAACCCGGCATCCACAAAGTATTGTCGCCGCGCATCCGGTGATAGCGAATCAAAATATCCTGCAAAGTATTATCGAGTGCGTGTCCCATGTGAAGTTGCCCGGTGACGTTCGGCGGAGGAATTACGATGCTGTAAGGTTCGCCGGGAAAATTTGTTTCGGTGTGAAAATTTTTGTCGTCCTCCCACTTTTTGTAAATGTCGCGCTCAAAATTTTGCGGCTCGTAAACTTTGGAAATATTTTTTTCTGTACTCAAAATTTTTTTACCTCCGTTAATAAATCGTTTGCTTAAAAAGTTGTTTAAAATTCCGGCGGCGGTTGCAAATTCAGTGCCGCCATTGCCGAGTCGAGTAAATCGTTCGGCTTGAAAGGTTTTTCCGCGAAATGTTGAAGTCCCAATTTAACGACGCGATCTCTGTCCTCCGCGCTGAGTTCGCCCGGCATGAAAATTACCGGAATGTTTACCGGCTCTTAACGCGCCCGGAGCATTTCAATCATTCGCAACCCGTCTATCACCGGCATTTCGTCATCGACTATCAACAAATTTATTTCGTTCTCGTCGATTATTTTCAATCCCTCCGTCGCCGAGTTTGCGGTGAAAACTTCGACGTTGTACGGAAAAATTTTTTCCAGCGACGCTTTGATAAGTTTGCGCGGTATCGGTTCGTCGTCGATTGCAAGGAATTGAAACTTGACATATTTTTTTATAAAGCCGGTGATTCGTTCGACCATTTCTTTCGGGACAATCGGCTTTTTGATGTAGTCGTCGATGTTTGCCATTCGCGCCTTGACGACGGTTTTCGAGTCGATTTGCGAAGTGACGAATACAACCGGTATTCCGTTGAACTCCTCCTGATATTGGATTAAGTCCAGCGTTTTGAACCCGTCCACGTTCGGCATATTTATATCGAGCAGGACAAGGTGTATCGGTTGCTTGCGGAGATATTGCAAACCTTTCGACGCGGTATTCGCCGTCAAAATATTCCACGGCAACTTCGCTTTAACGAGCCGGGAGATGACGGTTAAAATAATTTGGTCGTCGTCGATAGCCAAGATTGTGATTCCCGATTGGGGGTCATACCTCATTTGTCGATTTCCTTCAAAATTCCAAAACCTTCCGCAACAACTTTTTCGTGAAGTTGCAAAAGTTTTTCGTGATTCGCCCGGATAAAATTCAATGCGTCGGTGTCGTTCTCCGTCGCTGATTTTTTTGCCGCGCTCTCAATTTTTTTCGCAAGGTCGGAAAGTTCGCCCGCGCCGATTGTCATTGATTCGGATTGCAACGACCGGACTTGCGCGGAATAATTTTTCCAATCCTCCGCGCCGAAACTCTCCGCAAGTTCTGCGCGTTTCTCTTCGCCGGACGTGCAATAAGTTTGCAAAACGTCCCGATAAATTTCAATCATTTCCGCGCTGTACTGCAAACCGGTTTCAACGTCGATTAAACCTTTGTGATTTTCAATGCCGACGGAATTTTTTTCCGGCTCTTCGATTTTATCCGGTTGAGAAATTTTTTCCGACTCGTCGATTTCCTTCAAAATTCCAAAACCTTCCGCAACAACTTTTTCGTGAAGTTGCAAAAGTTTTTCGTGATTCGCCCGGATAAAATTCAATGCGTCGGTATTGTTTTCCGTCGTGTAACTTCTGCCGGCATCCTCAAGTTTTTTTGCAAGGTCGGAAAGTTCCGCCGCGCCGATTGTCATCGAAGTCGATTTCAGCGAGTGGACGTAAACGGTATAATTTTTCCAATCCTCCGCGTCGAACGTGTCGATAATTTCCCGGCGTTTTTCTTCGCCGAGCGTGCAATAAGTTTGCAAAACGTCTTGATAAATTTCAATCATTTCCGCGCTGTACTGCAAGCCGAGTTCAACGTCGATTAAACCCTTGTGATTTTTAACGCCGCCGGAATTTTCTTCCGGTTGAGGAATTTTTTCCGGCTCTTCGTCCGAATTTTCGCCGGCGATTATAACTTTTTCCTCCGGCAAATATTTTATCAACATGGTTTCGAGTTTGTGCGCGTCAATCGGTTTGCTGATGTAGTCGTCGAACCCTTCTTTCATGAACATTTCGCGCGCCCCGCTTATGGCGTTCGCCGTCAAAATTATGCAGGGAGAATTTTTGCAAAGATTGTTCTCCAAATTTTTTGCGCGGTGCAAAGTTTCCACGCCGTCCGGCTCCGGCATCATGTGGTCAAGAAAAATTATATCGTAATGTTTTTTCGTGATTTCTTCCAAACATTCCGTGCCGCTCAAAACGGTTGTGATTTTAATTTTCGTCTGCTTGAGAAGTCCGCGAACGACAACCAAATTTGTTTCGTTGTCATCGACGACCAAAATTTCGGCATTCGGCGCGGTAAATTCGGCTTGATATTTTTCGCGCTCCCTGTAAGAGTTTTTCAAAAATTCGGCGTAGTCACCGAGCGGATCCGGATTTATGATTTTTTGCGGCAAAGTCACCGTGAAAGTCGAGCCTTCGCCGTAAACACTTTCAACTTCGATTTTACCGCCCATTTGCTCAACGAGTTTTCGAGTTATCGCCAAGCCCAAGCCGGTACCTTCAATATTTTGATTCTTAACCGAGTCGAACCGCGAGAAGTCGTCGAACAATTTTTCTTTGTCCTGCGTTTTCAATCCTATTCCGGTATCCTTGACGTGAACGCAAAGATTAAATTCGTCGTCGCCGGTTTTTTCTCCGGTAACGATAAAATCAACTTGTCCGTTCGGCGTGTACTTGACCGCGTTCGTCAAAAAGTTTGTGATGATTTGCCGGATTCTCACAACGTCGCCGTAAAATTCCGTCGGGATATTCGGATCGACTTCGACGTTGAATTTCAAATTCTTTTTCTTCGCGCGCGGCTCAATCATGTTCACCAAGTCGTTGAGAAGTGAACCGATTTCGTAATTCGTCGGCACGAGTTCCATTTTGCCGGATTCGATTTTCGAGAAGTCCAAAATATCGTTAATCAGGCTCAAAAGATTTTCACTGCCGGACGCAACGTCAGCCGCATATTTTTTTATCGCCGGCTCCGTCGATTCGCGTAAAATCATTTCGTTCATTCCGATAACCGCGTTAATCGGCGTTCGGATTTCGTGACTCATCTGCGCGAGGAATTTTGATTTCGCAAGACCGGCGGCTATCGCTTTATCCGCCGATTCGCGAAGTTTTAAATTTACATCGTCCTGCCAACGGAAAAGTTGATTCATCAAATATTGAACGGCGACCATTCCGATTCCGAAGAGCAAAATAATTGCGGTTGACAGTAAAATTATATTCACGCCGTAAACACTGCTCCAGCGTTCGACGGCGACGACGGAAAAACCGGTTGCGTTATTTTTTTTCGCGCCGGCAACAATGTGAACGCCTTCGTAATTTTTGAGGTACTCCGGTTCAAAAGAGTCGTAAAGCGAACGATATTCCGTGTCCTTTATATCGGTTATATTCGTCACGGACAATTTGTATTTCGGGTTCGGGTGATTCAGCAGTCCGCCGTTTTTGTCGGCGATGAAAACATATTGATTCCAGGCACTTCCTCCGGCGTTCGTCGAGTAGGAGCCGGACATTGCGCTTAAAAGTCTGTCGAGGTAAAAATCTGCGCCGAAAATTCCGACAAACTCTCCGCTGCGTTTGTAAATCGCCGTCGTCAGCGAAATGCAGTATCTTCCGTTCAATTCGTTGTAGTAGGGATTTGAAATTGAAATTGCGCCGTCGGTCTTGTCCGTATTTTTATACCAAGGTTCGTCGGCAACTCTCCAACCGCGTTTCGGTCTCCAATCGTTGCTGACCAAAATTTGATTTTCTTTGTAAGGATTTGCGACATACGCCACGAAAATTTCCGGATAATTTTTTTTCAACTCACGCAAAAATGCGACGACGTTTTCCGGACTTCCGTTTTCGAGTGCGTCGGCGTGTTCGGCAACTTCGGTTGCCATGATTCGGAAAATTGTTTTGTTGCCGTCGATAAAGTTTGTCAAAACATTTTCGTAGCGATCAATTTCGCGATTGATTTGCGAATTTCCCCGACTTATCGCGGTTTGCACTCCGAGAGCGAGAGTAAAAATCATGGCGACGCAGAGGACGGAGATAATTTGAAGTCGAACGCGCCGCCCGGTTTTTGAAAGTTTCAAGTCCTCGGTAATTTCTTGTTCGGCAACCTGTTCAACCGGATTGAGTGCGGCAACTTTCAAACCGTCGGCAACTTTATTCAATTCGTCGTGAATTTTTTCGACTTCGCGCTTTATCTCCGAAATTTTTCCGTCAGATTTTTTTTCGTCGGCATTTTGAATAAGACGCAAAATTTCTGTCATCTTAAAATTCACGTCGTCGGACACGCCGATAAAAAATTTCGCGCCCTCCGTTTGTGCGTTTTCGGCTCTTACTCTGCGTCTGATACTGTTGAAGTAAATGAAGGCGATAAACAGAATCAGCATTACGTTAATCGAACCGGTTATCATCATTTGCCAATAAATTTGGTTGTAAAATGCGAGATTGTCTTCAACCAAAATTATGCACCAATCGTTTGAAGTTTTTGCAGTCAGAACGGTTTGAAAATATCCGGTTGAGTTCAAAGTGATGTCGCCGTTGTCGGAAGTTGAAAGTTGTTGAAAAATTTTTTCGTACTCCGGCAAAACTTCGGAAATATTTTTTCCCAAAAAATTTCCGGACCGGTAAGCGATTATGTTCCCCTTGCCGGTCGTGACCAAAATTTTTGCTTCGGAATTTTCGGTTATGACGGAAAGAAATTTGTTGAGTTGGGAAAGGCTGTAGTCGGACGCGACGACGGTTTTTGAATCGGGCAGAGTGAGCGAAAGAGTTATGAACGCCTCATTAGTCACAATGTCTGTGTACGGTTCGGTGAAATTTGCTTTTCCCGGATTTGCAATCGCCGTTTGATACCAAATTCTGTCCGTCGGGTTGTAATCGTCCGGCACTTCCGGGACGGCGTGCCAATCCGGTCCGGCGGCGTAAACGCAGAAAGTCGGATCGTCAGCCAAAATTCTTGTATCTTTCGTTTCCTCCCAAACGAAATCGAAAATTTCGTCGCGGGACGCTCCCGCCGCCATTCGCTGTTCAATTCCGGCGGCAATTTGTTTCGTGTAAGCTTCGGAAGGTTTTACGAAATTTTCCAACTCGAAACAAACGGACTGCATTTGAAGTCTGCCGACTTCCTCTGTCTGTCCGGTCGTCATGTTGATGAACAGATTGAAATTCAAAACGACGACCGCGACGAAAAATATCGCAAAGCCGACAACGTTTATCGTATTCATTCCGAATTTTTCCGGAAATTTTTTCAAGGTGTCGATAATTTTTTTCGGCATTAAAATTTTTCCTCCGGACGATTTTTTTATCGGTCTTCGTTTAACGTCGGGGTATCACTGCCCCCCCCCGATGTTGTCTGTCCGTATCTTGCCCAAGGTCTTGTTCGCACTTCGACGAACCACTTGTCAAAAATTTTTCTGTATTCGCCGGACCCTTTCAACTTTCGGAGCGCGGCATTTATTTTTTTCAACAACTGCGGATTATTTTTCGCGACGGCAATTCCGTAATCTTCGGAAGTCAAAAGTTCGTCGAGCGTTTTTAAATTTGTAATTCCGTTCTTCGTGATGTAGTAGTCGTTTACCGGTCTGTCGTTCACCAGTGCATCGACTTTGCCGGCTTTGAGTTCGTCAAAACATTCTTCAAAAGTCGTAAACTCGACCA
>CAJOFG010000097.1:0-2592 GCA_905233965.1 uncultured Selenomonadaceae bacterium | reverse complement strand
TCGGCTGCGGTACTCCCGGTTTGAACGGCAACTTTTTTTCCCGCCAAGTCTTTTGGGGATTTTATGTTTTCGTTTTCGGTTCGGACGACGACGGAAAGTCCGGACCCATAATACGGATCGGAAAAAAGGACTCGTTCCTTCCGTTCGTCGGTTATGCTGAAACCCGCCATGATGACATCAATTTTTCCGGCTTCCAAATCCTCGATGAGTAAATCAAACTCCGTTTCGCGAAATTCCGGTCGCAACTTCAAATCTTTTGCAATCGCTCCGGCAACGTCAATGTCAAAGCCGCGAAAATTTGCGTTACCCTCCTCCCGAAACTCGAACGGAGGAAAATCCATATCGGAACCGACGCGCAAAATTTGGGAATCTTTTTTGTCTCCGGAAAGACCGCAACCGGAAAAAATTGTCCCGAAAAAAATACAGGTCATGATGAGCGAAAAAATTTTTTTCAAAACAAAAACCTTCTTTGAGGAGAAAATAAATTAAACCGGAAATAATATTTCTGACATATTTAAAAATTTCCTGCCCGCCGGAATTTTTTTGTCGTCCCGGAATTTTTTCACCGGCAATCGAAAAAATTTTGTCGCCGGTGACCGATACATTGATTGACAATGCGAAAGAGAAAATTTATAATTTGCGAAAAAATATTTTGAATTTTTAGGGGAGGTTTTAAGTTATGGCGAAAAATCCGGTAAAAATTATGGAAACCGTCCTTCGCGACGGACACCAATCACTTTGTGCTACTCGTATGCGTTATCGCCACATGGAACCGATGCTCGAAAGTCTCGACAAAATCGGTTACAAAGCTCTTGAGGCATGGGGCGGCGCAACTTTCGATACTTGCCTTCGCTTTTTGGACGAAGATCCGTGGGAGCGTCTCGACAAGCTGAAAGCAAAATTGAAAACTCCCATTCAAATGCTTTTGCGCGGACAAAATCTTCTCGGCTACAATCACTATTCCAACGATGTCGTCGAAAAATTTGTGCAACACGCATCAAAGCACGGAATCGGGGTATTCAGAATTTTTGACGCGCTCAACGACGTTCGCAACCTTAAAGTCGCGATTAAAGCCGCGCTCGAATGTCCGGAAAAACCGGAAGTGCAAGGCTGTCTCGTCTACACGATAAGCCCGGTTCACACGAACGAAAAATTTGTGGAGCTTGCCAAAGAACTTCAGGAAATGGGTTGCCATTCGGTTTGTATTAAAGATATGTCCGGCTTGCTCGCGCCCTACGTTGCCGACGACCTCGTCAAAAAACTTAAAGCCGCTCTCGATATTCCGGTTGAGTTGCACACTCACTGCACTTCCGGATTCGGTCACGCGACTTACCTCAAAGCGATTGAGGCGGGCGTTGATATCGTTGACTGCGCACTTTCCCCGTTCTCCTGCGACACTTCGCAACCTTGCACGGAAACAATCGTTGCGGCTTTTGAGGGAACAGACCGCGACACCGGATTGGATCGTCAGGCGATGACTCCGATTGCGAAACATTTCCTCGAAGTCAAAAAAGAATTGATTCAAGAGTTCGGCTTGAAAGGTTATTCGATGTAAACGTCAATGTTCTCGACTTCCAAATTCCGGGCGGCATGCTCTCCAACCTTGCCAACCAACTCAAAGAAGCCGGCATGGAAGACAAATATCAAGACCTCCTCGACGAAATGCCGCGCGTCCGTAAAGATGCCGGTTATCCTCCGCTCGTCACTCCGTCCAGCCAAATTGTCGGCACGATGGCAACTTTCAACGTAATGAGCGGCGAACGTTACAAAATGGTTCCGAACGAATTTAAAGATTTGGTTCGCGGAAAATTCGGACGCACTCCGGTTCCGGTCGAAAAAGATTTCATCACGAAAACTTTGGGAATACCGAAAGATCACATTATCGAAGATTGCTCGATTGAGGACGCGAAGGCTGAAACTTTTGCACAGTTTGAATCCGAACTCGTCGAAAAAGGTTTCCTCAATCCGACTGAAGAAGACGTTCTGAGTTACGCACTCTTCCCGCAAGTCGCCGAAGAATTTTTCAAGAAACATTACAAACCGGTTACGGCTTACAAGAGATAAAAATTTTTCGCAGATACAAAATTTTAAAAATGAAGTCGCGATTCCGGAAACGGTCGCGACTTTTTCAATGAGGAAAAAATTATGCAGTTTATAGATAAAAGTACAATCAGCGTTAAGGCCGGCGACGGCGGCAACGGAAAATCTTCTTTCCGCCGGGAAAAATTTGTTCCGAAGGGAGGACCCGACGGCGGCGACGGCGGCAAAGGCGGCGATGTCGTTCTCGAGGCGGACAAGGGAGTAAATACTCTTTTGAATTTTCGATTCAACAGGAAATATATCGGTGCGAACGGCGGCAACGGCGACAGAAAAAATCAGTACGGGCGCGGCGCGGAAGATTGTATAATCAAAGTGCCGGTCGGTACGCTCGTTCGTGACGCGGACACCGAAGAAATTTTGGCTGATTTGATTCGTCCCGGACAACGTGCGATTGTCGCGCAAGGCGGGCGCGGCGGCAGAGGTAACGCGAAATTTAAAAGCTCTTCCCGACGTGCGCCGACTTTCGCCGAACTCGGTGAGCCGGGCGAAAGA
>CAJOFG010000096.1 GCA_905233965.1 uncultured Selenomonadaceae bacterium | reverse complement strand
TGATAATCTGTTCATAGAAAACTCCTTTGTGTAGCCGGTTGATTCACACCAAGCATAACACAATCCGGAGTTTTTTTTATTTTTTTGTAACGTATGTATCGTAATCCTGCAAAGAAAAAAATTTTTGAACGGCAGAAAAAAAGACACGGCGAAAATTATTGCCCGATTCGCCGCTATCGGTTATACTTTTTGACACAATGTTAAAAAGTGTCCGAAAAATCGAACGCGCACTTAAAAATTTTTTTGGAGGAAAATCATGAACGATTGGAACGAAGGTTATTTTACGGAATCGACTTACACCTACGGATATTTTCGCAACATCAGCCCGACGTGGTTGAATTTTTGTTTGCTCGTGAACGGTTATGTTGCCGGCGAGTCCGATGAAAATTCCGCGCACTGCGAATTGGGTTTAGGGCAGGGAGTTTCGGCGAACGTTCACGCCGCCGCAACGCCGGGAAAATATTTCGGCACGGATTTTAATCCGGCACACGCGGCACACGCGAACGAACTTTGCAAAGCGTCGAAGTGCGGCGCAAAATTTTTTGACGACAGCTTTGAAGAAATGTTGCAACGTGACGATTTGCCGAAATTCGATTCGATAAGTTTGCACGGAGTGTGGACTTGGGTAAGCCGGGAAAATCAGGAAAATATCGTGGAGTTTGCGCGAAAATTTTTGAAACCCGGCGGAGTCCTTTACAACAGCTACAACTGTTATCCGGGTTGGTCGCCCGGTGCTCCGATGCGCGAACTTTTTATTTTGTACGACAAGTACACTCATCAAGGCGGAAAAACTTTCGACAGGATAGAGTCGGCTTTGAAATTTACTGAGGAACTTTTTTCAAAAGACGTTGCCTACTTTCAAAGAGTGCCTTACTTGAAAGGTTATTTTGAACATACGCGAAAACTTAACCATGATTATCTCGCTCACGAATATTTTAATCGCGATTGGATTTGTATGTATTTTTCCGAAGTTGCCGAAATGATGCAGTCGGCAAAAATGGATTTCGTGTGCACTGCAGAACCGATTGAATCTTTGCCGTATTTGAATTTTTCTCCGGAGAATTTGGAATTTCTCGGTAAGATCGAAAATTCGATTATGCTCGAACAGATAAAAGATTACTTCCGTAACCGTCAATTTCGCACGGATATTTATGTTCGCGGTGCGCGGAAAATTTCAGAATACGAACGAAACAAACGTCTTGCGAATAAGGAGTACATTTTAATTTCCGGAGCGAAGTTGCCGAAGAAAGTAAACTTTGCCTCAGGTGAAGTGGCTTTCCGGGAAGAAGTTTTGGAAAAAATTCAAAATCATTTGGCGGCAGAAAATTATCGTCGCAAAAATTTTGCGGACTTCATGAAAAAAAATCCGGACATTTCGATGAGTACTCTCCTGTCCGCGCTGATACCTCTGATTCAAAACGGAAACATCATGCCGTGCCAATCCGACGACGCGATTAAAAGCGTGAAAAAAACTTGCCTGAATTTGAACAAATATATTTGCAACCGGGCGAAAAATTCCGACGATATTGTTGTTTTGGCAAGTCCGGTTACCGGCAGCGGTTGTCCGGTCGGAAAGTTTGAGAGAATTTTTTTGGCGGCAATGTTCGACGGAAAAAATACCGCCGAAGAAATTGCAATTTATACTTGGGAAGTGCTTTCCGAACGAGGATTAAAGCTTCGCAAAGGCGACAAAACGGTTGAGAGCGCAGAAGAAAATCTTGCCGAGTTCAAAAACTTCAGCAAAAAATTTTTGGACGGAACATTGCCGGTTTTGAAATCTTTGGAAATAATTTGAAGAGGAATTTTTAATGAACAAAATCGAACGCAACAAAAAAAATATCGAGCTCTTCAAAACGTGTATCAATACGAACGACAAAGACCTTGCCGAAAAATTGATTGACGCGAAAGCCGAGTTTCAAAGTTTAATTTCCGACGAAAAACTTTACGGAGGCGCGGGCTATCTTTCCGTCGTCGACGTTATGAGAAAAAGTTTTTCGGACATTCATTGGGAAATTGTCGATACGGCGGTTGAAGAAAATAAAATTGCGGTGAGTTGGATTTGCAGCGGTACGCATGACGGCGACTTCATGAAATTTCCGGCGAGCGGGAAAAAATTTTCGTTCGGTTGCATGAATTTTTATTACTTCAACGAGGAAGGAAAAATTATCAAAGACGTTGCCGCTCAGGGCATGGCGGGACTGTTTCAATCTTTGGGCTTTATGTGAGTTCGATTTTTAATTCGGAAAAAAAATCTCTGCCGGAAAAATTTTTCGAGCGGAGATTTTTTTAACGCGACCCGTTTTAATTTTCTAATCGTCGGAATCGTCGGAAGTGTAGGCTTCATTTAACAAACGTTCCTGCTCTTCCTTTTTTTGTCGTTCAAATCTTCTGTTCGCGAAAATGTTCGGCATTGCCGCGCCGGTCGCTATCGCCAAAATTATAAGCGCGGCATTCACTCCGGATTGAAACGAAATCAAAAGTTGATCCGCCGTCAAAGTTTTTATGTTGATTATCGAAAATAAAAATCTGTAAATCAAAACGCCGGGAATCAAAGGAATCATCGCCGGGATTATCACGACTTGCATGGGCGTGTGCAAAAAATGAACGGCACGCAATGCCAACGCACTGACTGCCGTCGCGCCGACAAGCGTCCCTATTTCCGAACTCATTCCCAATTCGTAAACGAAAAAATTTCTCATGCAGACAGCCAACGCTCCGCCGGCTCCCACAGCCCACATCAAACGCGGAGGAAGATTGAACAGCACGGCGAAACCCATTGCACCTGTCGCCGCCGCCGACGCGAAAATCAGATAATCGCTGTCCGGCAACATTTTCAAACTCGTGAAATCGACGACCGGAAACATTCCCAGCGCAAAGACAATTCCGAAAGTCATTCCTCCGATTATCAGCGACGTTCGCAAAAATCTTGCCGCGCCGGTGAAAAGGTAAGTGTTCAACATATCGGTCAGCCCGTTTATTATCGGTATGCCCGGCGTCAAAAAAAGTGCGCAAGCTATCATCGGGTGGCGCGGTGTTTCGGTAGGCAGATAATGCGCGAAGTATGCCGTGACGGTTGCGGCGAACGCGGCGAAGGCAATTCCGACGTAAGGATTTATTCCGGATTTTTCGCAACGAACCTGAACGAGTTTTCCGACAATCGCACTGATGCCGGTATAAATCGCCGCCGGAAAATCACAGCCGAACAAAATACAGTAAGCACCGCAAGCAATTCCTATTGCCAAAATATTTTGCGCCAAAGAATAAAATCGGGGACGCGCCGAAATATGATTCAAGTTGTCTTGAAATTCTTCCAGCGTGTAATGATCTCTCAGCGCACGCCAAGTCAATTTGCTTATCGCCGAAATTATTCTCATGTCCACCGCGTGTTTCAAACATTTCCGGAAAGATGTATGTGATTGTTTTTCGTCGCCGATGTTCAACATTAAAGTCGTGTACATTATGTGGAGATGAAATTTTTCTTCGGCAATTCCCATGAACGCCGCCGCCCGTTTCGTGTCGCGTGTAATTCTGTCGGCGGTCGCTCCGTTCTCCATTAAAAGTTGTCCGACGGTCAAGAGCAATTCGGATTTTTTTCCTATCTCGGCGAAACCTTCGCGCAAAAGTTCCTGTTGCCTGTCGTAATAACTTTTATAATCTTGTTCTTTCAATTCAATCACCGAAAAAATTTTTCTTCACCGATAAAATTTTCCCTGCAAAAATTATTTTCGCGAAACAAAAAAGACCGGCGGAAAAACAACCGTCAGTCTTTGCAACTTTATTTTCAAAAATCGCCGTAAAATTTTTTCGTCAATTCGCAACGCCGACTTTTTTCAGCCAATCGGAAACTTTTGTTTCGGCTTGCGCTTTATCGTTCCGGGCAACGGTTCCGCGAAGTTCAAAGCCGGACAAAACGGTTGCACCCGGACAAGTCAACGTAATATTTTGATCCGTACTGCTCAAGCCGCTCCCGCCGTGAGTGCAGAACGGAATTATTTTTTTCCCGGAGAAATCGTAACTTTCAAGGAAGGTGTAAACCGGCATCGGCATATCGCCCCACCAAATCGGATAGCCGACAAAAATCGTGTCGTATTGCTCGAAATTTTCGACCTTGCCGGAAATTTCCGGGCGTGCCTTCGTCGCTTTTTCCCGGCTTGCAAGTTTTGTACATTCGTCGTAATTCACCGGATAATCTTTCACCGGTTTTATCTCGAACAAGTAGCCGCCGGTTTTTTCCGCAATAATTTCCGCAATAATTTTTGTGTTGCCCTTCGTCACGGTTCCGATCCCGTATTCTTCGCCGGTCCGGGAGAAGTACGCGATTAAAATTTTGCTCTGCGCGAACGTCACACTTTCGCCGAACGCAAAAATAAATCCGAGAACCGTCAGCATCGCCAACATTTTTTTCATTTGAACGACCTCCTCAAAAAATTTTTTTCTTGCCGTATTATATCAGAAAAGACAGGCAATGACTACAGCGGGAAGTAAATTCGCAACTCTGATTTTTTGAGGGAACATCAAATTCACGCCGACGCAAAAAATCAAGACGTTTCCGACGAGCGACAAATTTGAAAGTACCGTTTCCGTCATCACCGGTTCGAGAAAGCCGGCAAAAAAAGTTATCGCACCTTGAAAAATTCCGACAGAGATACAGGAAAAAATACTTCCTTTACCCAGACTTGCCGTCATCAGCAAAATTATTATCGCGTCGAGCGAGGACTTCACGATTAAAATTGTCGGGTCGTGCAAAAGTCTGTCGTTAATCGCGCCGATAACAGCCATCGCGCCGATACAGACGGTCAGCGACGCTGTGACGAACGCATCGACAAATTTTGAATCGCCTTCACTTCCGGAATGTTTGCGCAAAAAAATACCGAACCTCTCAAATTTTTCGTCAATGTCAATAATTTCCCCGACAAGTCCGCCGACAATCAGACTGACGATTAAAATCATCGATCCGGAAAATTCGAGTGCGCCGGAATTTATTTTCAACATTTCCGACAACGTGCCGCCGGCTCCGACAAAAATTACCGAGAATTTTTTCCGTCAAAAAATTTCCGCCTATAAGTCCGAGCAAACCGCCGAAAAAAATTGCCGCAACATTTATCAAAGTTCCCAAGCCGGGAAAATGAAAATCCGTTTTGAGTTCCTCCCAAATTTTTTACTTCAACTTAAAATTTTTTTCCGGTGCAATTGCTAAAAATTTTTCATTTACGCCGTCATCAAATCAATCTCTTTAAAAAGTTCGGCGACCAGTTCGGATTCCGGGACTTTGCGGAGAATTTCGCCTTTCCGGAAAACTATTCCTTCACCGTCCGCGCCGGCAATTCCCACGTCGGCATTTCGCGCCTCACCCGGTCCGTTGACGATGCAACCCATAACGGCGACGGTAATATTTTTTTTCACCGACTCAAGTTTTTTCTCAACCTCCGCCGCAATTTCCGGAATGTTTATTCGCGTCCTGCCGCAAGTCGGGCAGGCAACCAAAGTTGCTCCGTATTCGCGAAGTCCGAGCGATTTTAAAATTTCAAACGCCGCTTTCACTTCCGGAACCGGATCGCCGGTAAATGAAACTCTCACCGTATCGCCGATTCCCTCCGCGAGCAAAGTCCCGATTCCGACCGCCGACTTTATCAGCCCGGTGTTTATCGTCCCGGCTTCCGTGATTCCCAAATGCAAAGGATAATCGACTTTTTCACTCATCAACCGGTAAGCCGCCAAAGTCAGCGGAACATCATGAGCCTTGAGAGAAATTTTTATGTCGAAAAAATTTTCTTCCTCCAAAATTTTGACGTGTTCGAGCGCGGATTCGACAAGACCTTCAGCAGTTATTCCGCCGTACTTTTTTAAAATTTTTCCGCTGACCGAGCCGGCATTTACTCCGATTCTTATCGGAATTTTTTTTGCCTTCGCCGCCGCGACGACTTCCCGGACGTGCGCCGGATTTCCGATATTTCCCGGATTCAATCTGAGTGCCGAGACTCCCCGTTCGATTGATTCCAGAGCAAGTTTATAGTCGAAATGAATGTCGGCGACAATCGGCACATCGACTTCCGGAATTATGTTGCTCAAATTTTTTGCCGCGTCCATGTCCGGCACTGCAAGACGAACAATTTCGCAACCGGCATTTTGCAATTTCAAAATTTGTTCGACGGTCGATTTCGTGTCCGTCGTTTTCGTGTTCGTCATGGACTGTACGCTTATCGGTGCGCCGCCCCCGATTTTAATTTTTCCGACTTGAATTTGTCGCGTCAATTTCCTTTCAAACATTTTTTCACTCCGTCACTTGAAAAATATTTTCCATACGTCGTTCGTCGTCACCGCGATGGTGAGTATCAGCAAAAGCGCAATTCCGGCGCGCTGAACGTACATCAAAGTTTTTGCGCCGAGAGGTTTTCCGCGCACCGCCTCAATCGTCAGATTTACGAAATGTCCGCCGTCGAGAGCCGGCACCGGAAGTAAATTCATTATGCCCAAGTTCAAACTCAACAGCGCGGCGAAATTCAACAGCGGGATAAATCCGGATTCGGCGACCTGCCCGGTTATTTTCGCAATGCCCACCGGTCCGGTCAATTCCGCATCGGACGGA
>CAJOFG010000095.1 GCA_905233965.1 uncultured Selenomonadaceae bacterium | reverse complement strand
AAAGACAAAGACAATTTGAGAGTCAGGGACGGAATCGCCGTAACCGGATTGGGTTGGTTACTCGTTTCGATTTTGGGAACCGTGCCTTATATCGCCGGCGGCTATTTAAATTTTCCGGACAGCTTGGTTGAATCTTTCGCCGGATTTTCCGGGACGGGCGCGACGGTTTTTTACGACGTGGAAATTTTGCCGAAAAGTATTTTACTCTGGCGAAGTCTTTCAAACTGGGTCGGCGGCTTGGGTATCGTCGTAATTTTCATGGCGATACTTTCGCAATTCGGACGCGGCGCAATGTTTATTTTGCGTGCGGAAACAACCGGCCCGACGAAGGACAGACAAATGCCGCGAATCCGGGACAACGCGAAGGCAATTTTTTCCGTTTACGTCGTGATGACTTTAATTTGCGCCGTCGCATATTTTTTTTGCGGACTGGATATTTTCACCGCCGTCAATCACGCGATGACGACGATAGGAACCGGCGGTTATTCCGTTTACAATTCGACGGTGAACGAATACGGAAATCCCGCCCTCGAATATTGCATGGCGTTTTTCATGATAATTTCCGCCGGAAGTTTCGCGATGTATGCGACGGCGGCAAGGCGCGGAGTCGGCGTAATTTTTCGCGACACGGAATTTAAAACTTACCTGCGAATAATTTTCACCGCCGCCGCGATAATTGCGATCGATTTGATTTTGGAAATGGAAATGTCGCCGGGCGAAGCGATACGCGGCGCAATTTTTCACGTCGCGTCTTTGAGTTCGACTACCGGATTTGTCGCGCACGACTTCGACACTTACCCTCCGATAAGCAAAGCATTTTTGATGATGACGATGTTTTTGGGCGGCTGTGCCGGTTCGACGGCGGGCGGCTTGAAAGTTGCGCGAATAATTTTGCTGTTCAAATTCGTTTCGTCAATCGTCCGGCAAAAAATTCATCCGCAACTTGTGACGAACGTCAAACTTAACGGAAAAATTATTGACGACCGGATTGTTTACGGCGCGGCGAAATTTTTTTTCGCGGTCGTCGTCATGGACGTGATTTTTGCCTTCGTGATGATGTTCGACGGAATAGATTTTGTAAACAGCGTGAGCGTCAGCGTTTCGACTATGGCGAGCGTCGGACCGGGTTTCGGTATTCAGGGGGCGACGAGTACCTATTCGCTTTTGCCGGACTTCAGCAAACTTTGCGCGTGTATTTTCATGTTCCTCAGCCGGCTGGAAATTTTTACCGTCCTGGTTCTGTTCACTCCGTCATTTTGGAATAATCCGCGCGGTTGGTGAAAAAAATTTTCGCGCCCAAAAATTTTTTTCCGGTGTATTGCATTTTTCCCGGCGTTTGAATTAAAATTTCTGTGGTAACAATTATTTTTTTTCGGGAGGTTGATATTATGGCATTGCCGAAAAATTTTTTGTGGGGCGGCGCGGTTGCGGCTCATCAACTTGAAGGCGGCTGGAATGAGGACGGCAGAGGTCCGAGTGTTTCCGACGTTATGACCGGCGGCAGCAATAAAGTTGCGCGCAGAATCACTGACGGAGTTGTTCCCNCGGCGAATATTATCCGAATCACAAAGGAATTGACTTCTTCCACACTTACAAAGACGACATCAAACTTTTTGCCGAACTCGGTTTCAAATGTTTCCGTACGTCAATTTCCTGGTCAAGAATTTTCCCGAACGGCGACGAAACCGAACCGAATGAAAAAGGTTTGCAATTCTACGATGATATGTTCGATACGCTCCTGAAGTACAACATCGAACCGGTTATCACGCTCAGCCATTTTGAAATGCCGTATTACCTCACGCAAAAATACGGCGGCTGGACGAATCGCAAGCTGATTGAATTTTTCGTCCGTTATGCCGAAGTAGTCATGAAACGCTACAAAGACAAAGTTAAATATTGGATGACGTTTAACGAAATAAATAATCAAATGGCAATGGCGACGGATATTTTCGGTTGGACAAATTCCGGTATCCGTTACTCGCAACTCGAAAATCCGAAGAAGGCAATGTACCGGGCGGCGCACCATGAACTTTTGGCGTCGGCTCTCGTCGTCAAAAAAGGTCACGAAATAAATCCGAATTTCCAAATCGGTTGTATGTGTTCGTTCGTTCCCTACTATCCTTTCTCAAGCAACCCGGACGATATTATGTGCGCGACCGAATCTCTGCACGAAAGATTTTTCTTCATGGACGTTCATGCGCGCGGACATTACGGCGAGTACGCGAAAAAAGAATGGGAGCGTGAAGGCACGACTCCGGTAATGGAGCCGGGCGACGAAAAAATTTTGGCGGAAGGCAAAGTCGATTACATCGGTTTCAGTTACTATATGTCGAACACTGTTAAAGCCGACGCTGACGATTTGCAAGCCACGACAACCGGCGGAAACAAACACACCGTGAAAAATCCTTACGTCAAAGTTTCCGATTGGGGCTGGGCGATAGATCCGGTCGGTCTGCGTTACGCGCTGAACACAATGTACGAACGTTACGAATTGCCGCTGTTCATTGTCGAAAACGGTCTCGGTGCATTCGATAAACTTGAGGACGACAAAACTTGCGACGACAGCTACAGAATCGACTACTTGAGCCGGCACATTGCCGAAATGAAAAAAGCCGTCGAACTGGACGGCGTAAAGTTGATGGGATATACTCCTTGGGGTTGCATTGACGTTGTGAGTTTCACCACCGGCGAATATGCGAAACGCTACGGATTTATTTACGTCGATTTGAACGACGACGGCACCGGCACCGGCAACCGTTACAAGAAAAAATCTTTCGAGTGGTACAAAAAAGTTATCGCGACGAACGGCGAAGAAATTTAAATTCAATCAAACATTTTCGCCGACGATTGTAACTTTTTGATAAAATGCCGCTCCTCCTCTGTCGAACGGAGAATCTTTCGGAACGATTTTAATTTGCAGGGCTTCCATTCTCAAACTTGCGCCCGCAGTTCCGGCGGGTTCTCCGTTTTTCGCCCAACCGAGCCAACCGCCGTTTTCGACGTGCGCCCGGTAGTAAATGTCAAATTTTTTTTCGTACCCGTTAATCAAATTTATTGCAATCGCTTCCATGCGCAAATTTTGTTCGAGGGTTCCGGCAACTTCGCCGGATTTTTTTTTCGCCTGCCAACCGATATTTTGAACGTGCGCGGAGTATTCGACGCAACCGTTTTTTCCGTCCGTCAAATTTATTATCACAGCCTCCATGCGTCTGTGTTGTCCGGTCGTCCCGGCAATTTCTCCCGCGTGAACCGGCGCAAGCCACCCCGCGTCTTGAACGTAAGCTTTGTAATCCAAATAAATCTGCGCGTCCGCTTTGTTGTAAAAGTACGCGCAGAGAGCGACGGCGATTAAAAAAGTCATGCCGAAAAATTTTTTCATTGTCAAACATCTCCAAATTCAGTAGGCACCTTTGCCGACGACAACAGCCTTTACCGTTTTGAACAAATACATCATGTCAATCCAAACGGACCAATTCCGGACGTACCAAGTGTCCATCGCGACGCGTTCCGGGTAACTCGTATCGCTCCGACCGGAAACTTGCCACATTCCGGTAATTCCCGGCGGCACCATGTAATATTCGCGAATATTTTCACCGTAGCGCGAAATTTCTTTCTCGACAATCGGACGCGGCCCGACCAAACTCATTTCGCCCTTCAAGACGTTTATCAGTTGCGGCAATTCGTCCAAACTCGTGCGACGCAAAAAATTTCCCAATTTCGTAACGCGGGGATCGTGCGTCAACTTGAAAGTTTCTTCCCACTCTTTTTTCGCCGCCGGATTTTTTTCCAGATAGTCTTTCAAAAAATTTTCCGCGTCCGGAATCATCGTTTGAAATTTGTAGCAGGGAAATTTTTTTCCGTGCATACCGACCCGGCGGTGCGAAAAAATTATGCGTCCGCGACTGTCAATCGCGACGGCAAGAGTTATCAGCAAGAGTATCGGCGAAATTAAAATTCCTCCGAAGATTGTACAGAACAAATCGAAAACTCTTTTGAAAATCCGGTTCGACCTCTGCGCCAAATTATTTTTCACGTTCAACATCAAAATTTTTTCGCTGAACAGAATGGAAACATTCGCGCTGGACATGGGCGTACCGATTAAATCCGGAATGAACGAAATATTTTTTACGCGCGGCGACATATCGTAAATGAGTTGTTGCAATTTTTTTTTGTCGATACCCGGTGCGGCGATAATCGCGGTTCTTATTTTCAACCGGCGGACAAGTTTTTTCGTTTCGTCGAACCTGCCGAGTATCGGAAATTTTTTCGGCAACTCTTCGGAAATCGGATCGTCGTCGATAAAGCCGGCAATGTCGTAACGGTAACCCAAATCTTCGCGCCAAAATTTTACCAGCCGCTCACCCGTCAAGCCGGCACCGATAACGATAACGCGTTCGCTGAAAATATTTTTCAACTTCAAAAATTTTAAAACCGCGTAACGAATCACGCAAACATTCATCAGCGCGGAAATTCCGAACAGAATTATAAAAAGTCGCGAAGTCTGATGCCCGGCTTTCAAAAAGTAAATCAAAATTATCGATGCCATCCACGCGTAAAAAACGGACACAAAAATATCGCGCATGGTATCGACGACCGGTTTCATTTGCCTGTACGAGCGCGAGTGTCGCAGGAAAATCAAAAACAGGAACGGCACCCAAATGAAAATGTAAACGTCCGGGTAAACGTAATAAGCCCGGTTCCAAAAATCCGCCGCGTTGCGAACGAAAAAAGCCTCATACTCCGCCAAAACTATCCCGATATAATCGAACAGCATGAACAGGAGCGGCGGCAAATATTCGGTAAAGCCGACTCTGACGTTACTTTTTTCCGGCGAAATTTCCGGAAGTGCGGTTTCAAATTTATCTTTCATGGCATTTTCTCAAATTCAATCAAAAAAATTTTTTCGCCGCAAATTATATCACGGGGACTTCTGTATTACAATTTCCCCGAAAAAATCCGCCCGAAATATTTTGTCGTGAATTTTATCGCGCAGTCGATTTATCGGAGAATCTTTTTCGGATATTCGCCGGAGTTCGTCGAAAATAAATTTTGCGTCGGCAACCGGTTTCGGCAGTCCGATCAGGTTTCCGTGTTCGTCGGTGAAAATTACCGTCGGCACGGATTTTATTTTTGTCAGGAGCGGGGCGAAGTCGTCATTGACGGTAAGCTGACGAATATTTTTTGAAAATTTTTTTGCCGCAAAAATTTTTTCCGGCGCGGCATCGGATTTAACGTCGCCGACCAAGCCGACAATCTGAAATTCCGGCGACAAATTTTTTTCTTCCGCGTCCAATTTTTTCAACACGTCGGTTGAAACTTCGCCGGTCGTCGTCCACAAAAAAACGACGGTAATTTTCCCGGAAAAAATTTCGTTCGTGACGACTTCGCCGGACAAATCGACTGTCCGGAATTGCGGAAAAGTTTTCGGCACGAAAAAATTTTCTTCCCGGTTGAAGAAAAAGCCGATTGAAAACATAACAATCGACACAATTAAAATCAATGCAAGTTTATTTTTCATAAAGATTTTTTCTGCCCGTTCGACAAAAATCCTTCGACAAAAATTTTCCCGACACGTTCGCGGCACAAAAAGTGTCATTCGCGCCGGTTTTCTTATTTCCGGACGTAAACCGGCGAAATTATTTTTGAGAAGAATTTTTTTTGAAAGGGTGATGAAAATGCCGACTGTAAGACAAATGTCATCGGGATTAAATCTCATGTACAAAACAATGCTCGTGAACGGGCAAACAATCCGCTCGACCGGAAAAAATTCCGCCGCAAGCCGGGCGCAAAATTCCATCGCGTCCCTTTGGCAAAATTACGGCGCGACAAATTTTTCAGGGAGTTCCGCATCAACTTTGATGTCCGGTCTTTCCTCAGTCAGTTCAAACGCAAGAAATTTACTTTCGAGTTACGACACGACACGCGAAACTTTTTACACGGAATTTGATTCTTCCATGACGGATTTAAAAGATTCTGCCCGGAAAATCAAAAATCTTGATTTCAACGTCGGGAAAAATGCGATAAACAAAATCGAAAAGACCGACAAGGACGGCAACACGACGACCGAAATTAAGTACAACGACAAAATGACGGAGACGTTGGACGAAGCGGAAAAATTTGTCGGGCATTACAACGACGCGATAAATTTTTTCGCCGATAACGATTCCGTTTCAAGCCGGATGAAAAATCTTGCAAAAACTTTCGGCGATACGACTTACCGCGCATCGAATTACAATCAAATCGGAATTTCGGTGAACGGCGACGGCACTTTGGAAGTTGACCGTGAAAAACTTGCAGAGTCGATTGAAAAAAATCCGGGCAAAGTTTCTCGCATTTTGGGCAAAGGCGGTCTTGCCGACAAAGCGCAAAGTCACGTTACGATTGCAAATTCTCAACGCGGAGAAATTTTTCCGTCCGCTCAAAAAATGTTCGGCAACCAATTAAAGCTCGCGTCGTTTTACACCGGAAAATCTTTTCTGCGAATGAATTCTTATTCCGGTCTCGGAAATTTAATCAGCATGATGATTTAGGGTGTGTCGTGGAATTTTTTCGTCCGACGAGGAAAAATTTCGCAGGAATATCGTACATATTTCAAGAAATTTTGACAAAGTCCGGACGGAAAAATAACCGTCATCGTCGTGCCTTCGTCTTTACCGACACGCCCTAAATTCACGGCAAAAAAATAAGACACCGGTTAAAGTGCCTTGAACGAAAAATTTTTCAGACTTAATTTTTAAAGTCGCCGTACTCTTTGATGTAATTTATCAAGCCGCCGGTTTTGGCGATGTCTTGAACAAAATCGGGCAACGGTTGAGATTTAAAAGTATCTCCCGTTGTCTTGTTTTTTATCGTGCCTGCCGCCGTGTCGATTTCCAAAATGTCGCCGGCATGAATTTTTTCCACGTCGTCACCGATTTCAAGGAGCGGCAAACCGATATTTATTCCGTTGCGATAAAAAATTCGCGCAAACCCGGCGGCAATTACAACCGGAACGCCGGACGCTTTGATTGCAACCGGAGCGTGTTCGCGGCTGGAACCGCAACCGAAATTTTTCCCGCCGACCATGATGTCGCCGGCTTTCACTTCGGACGAAAAATTTTTGTCGATGTCTTCCATGCAATGTTTCGCAAGTTCTTTCGGATCGAACGTGTTCAAATATCTTGCCGGAATGATAACGTCGGTGTCCACGTAACGCCAAACTTTTCCTTCAACTTTCATTTATTTCACCTCCGACGGAGTCGCAATTTTTCCGAGTACTGCGGACGCGGCGGCAACGTGAGGACCCGCCAAATAAATTTCGCTGTCAACGTGTCCCATTCGTCCGACAAAATTTCTGTTCGTCGTCGAAACGCAACGCTCACCCGCGCTCAAAATTCCCATGTAACCGCCCATGCACGGACCGCAAGTCGGAGTGCTGACGACACATTCCGCGTCGATGAAAATGTCAATCAGTCCGGCGTGCATTGCCGCTTTGTAAATCGCCTGACTGCCCGGCACGATTATGCAACGGACATTCGGGTTGACTTTGCGATTTTTAAAAATCTCCGCCGCAATTTGCAAATCTTCAAATCTTCCGTTCGTGCATGAACCGATTACAACCTGATCGATTTTTATTTCGCCGATGTCCTCAACTTTTTTCACGTTCTCCGGCAAATGCGGGAAAGCCACAACCGGTTTCAAATCACTCAAATTTATTTCGACGGTCATGCAATATTTTGCGTCTGCGTCCGGAGCAACCGGCTCGTAATTTTTTTTGACGTGCTCATCAACATATTTTTTCGTCACTTCGTCGAAGGGGAAAATTCCGGCTTTGCCGCCCGCCTCAATCGCCATGTTGGAAACAGTAAATCTGTCCGTCATGGTCAATTCTTTAACGCCTTCGCCGGAAAATTCGAGCGACTTGTAAAGCGCACCGTCCACGCCGATTTTTCCGATTAAAGTTAAGATAACGTCCTTGCCGTTGATGTCCGCCGGCTTTTTCCCGGTCAAATGAACATTGACGACTTCCGGAACTTTGAACCAAGATTTTCCGGTTGCCATGCCGACAGCCAAATCGGTCGTGCCCACGCCGGTTGAAAATCCGTTCAACGCTCCGTAAGTGCAGGTGTGAGAGTCCGCGCCGATTGTCAACATTCCCGGAGCGACGATTCCGAACTCCGGCAGGATAACGTGTTCAATTCCGACGCGCCCGGCTTCGTAATAATGTTTGATTTTATTTTTGCGGGAAAATTCGCGGAGACTCTTTGCAAGGTCTGCGCTTTTAATGTCTTTCGCCGGCTGGAAATGATCGGGTATCAGTGCGATTTTTTCCGGGTCGAAAACGGGCTTGCCGATTTTTTCAAACTCTTTAATCGCCGGCGGACCTGTAATATCGTTCGCCATTACCAAATCGAGTGGGCAGACGACGATCTGTCCGGGTTCGACTTTATCAAGTCCGGCGTGTCGCGCAAGGATTTTTTCGCTCATGTTCATTCCCATAAGTTTTTCACTCTCCAAAAAAAATTTACATCAATGCCAAAATTTTATTTTTCAAATCGACACCTCTCAAAAGAATATTCCCCATATGATATTAATAATGATATCAAAGAGAGAATATTCTTTATTCTCCATGTTCATTCCCATAAGTTTTTCACTCTCCAAAAAAAATTTACATCAATGCCAAAATTTTATTTTTCAAATCGACAATCGGCTTGTACATTTTCACATAGTCGGCTTGTTCTTTTGCGCGAAGCATTTCAGTCATTTCGGCAAGCGGATTGTAAATCGGGGTGACGGCAAGATTTCCGAGTACGCCTTTCAATGCGTGCGCCGCCTCAAAAGCTTCGTCCAAATTATTTTCCATCAACGCTTTGCCGAGCCTGTCAAAATAATCGCCGGACAATCCCATTTTCAGCATCTTGAAATAAAAATTTTCGTTGTTCATGCAACGCATCAAACCTTCTTGGGTGTTCACTCCGAGTTCGTTGAGAGCTTCGATGGTCAACATAAAAATTTCCCCCTCGTCAAAAAATTTTTTCGTAACACCGATATTATATTCGCCGATGCTTTCTTTTGCAACTTTGTTATAACAGGAAAATTATTTTATGACGGAAAGTCCGGCAAGATGCCCCGTCGCCCATGCCGCCTGCAAATTAAAACCGCCGGTGTTCCCGTCAATGTCGGCGACTTCCCCGACGATGAAAAGCCCTTTGATAATTTTCGATTCCATTGTACGCGGATCAATTTCCTTCGTCGCGATTCCGCCGGAAGTTACAATCGCTTCGTCAATCGGGCGCGTTCCGGTTACCGTCAAGGTAAAATTCCGGAGCGTTTCGGAAATTCTCAGCCGCTCCTCCCGCGTTATGTCGTCAACTTTTTTATCTTCGTCAATGTAGGACAGGTCGGCAACAATCGGAATGAGTTTTCCCGGCAAAAGTTCGACGAGAGAATTTTTTAAAGTCTTTCGCTTAAATTTTTGGAAGTCGCGCAAAATTCTTGCGTCAAGTTGTTCCGGAGTCAAAGCCGGCTTTAAATTTATCGAAACCTCAACAAATTTTTTTTCGCTCAAAAATTTTGCCGCCGCTCTGCTTAAAGTCAAAATTATCGGTCCGCTTATTCCGAAGTGAGTAAATAACATTTCGCCGAACAGTTCCGCGCAATTTTTTCCGTCCGCTTTCAAAGTCACGCGAACATTTTTCAGCGATAAGCCTTGCAGAGATTTTATAAAATCTTCTTCTGCTTCGAGGGGGACGAGTGCCGGCAAAATTTTTGTGACGGTGTGTCCGAGTCGCCGCGCAAATTTGAAACCGTCGCCCGTCGAACCGGTTCCCGGATAGGAAAGACCGCCCGTCGCCAAAATCACCGCGTCGGCGGGGAAAATTTTTCCGGAAACTTTCACGCCGGAAATTTTATTTTCGTCGGCAAGAATTTCATCGACACGCGAATTTAATTTCACATCGACGTTAAGCAGAGCCATTTTTTTCGCGAGGACTTCGATAACTTCGGCAGCGTTGTCACTTTCCGGGAAAACACGATTGCCCCGCTCGATTTTCGTTTTCAAACCGAGTGAGGCAAAAAAATTTATTGTGTCTCGGGAAGAAAATTTTTTCAGCGCACCGTACAAAAATTTTCCGTTGCCGGGAATATTTTTCGTTGTCGGTCGCGTTCGTCAGGTTGCAACGACCTTTGCCGGTAATGCTCAATTTTTTTCCGAGCCGATTTGTTTTTTCAAAAAGAGTGACGGTCGCGCCGGACTCTGCCGCACGAATCGCGGACATCATTCCGGCGGGACCGCCTCCGATGATTGATACAGAAATTTTATTTTTCACGTCAAATTATTTTCCTTGCGTATGATTACTGTTGCCGGTCGGAGGAGCTTGAGGATTTCCGTTTGCGTCCTTCGGCGGTTCGGGCGGTTGCCCCTGATTATTTTTGTCGCCGTTCTGTCCGGGCGGTTGCATGATGTTGCCGTTTGCGTCTTTCGGCGGCTCCGGACGTTGATTTGTTTTATCTTTATCCTGCGTTTGATGTTGTTGTTGATTGTTGTGAGTTGCGGCGGAAACCGTGTTGATGTCGCCGGCGGAAATTCCGAAAACGAAAGCCGCAATCAATGCACCCGTAAAAAATTTTTTCATACTCATTAAAAAATTCACTCCCAAAAAAAATTTATTTCGACCCGACAATTTAAAAGTTACCGAATCGATTGTCATGATGATAAACCCGGAAGGTTAGAAAACCATTTGAGAAAAATTAAAATTCGATTAAAGTATATCGGTAAAGTAAAAACGTGTGACGTGACGTGAAAATTTTTCTGCGCGGAAAAAATTTACCGGTCTTACCGGAATAAGTCAAGGAATTTTGACAAAGTTCCCGACCGGATTTTTTGCGAATTTGTCCGGCGAATAAAATTATTGACATAAAAGTTGCAAAGTATATATAATTTTTTATGAAAGGACTGAGAAAATGGAAAATCACAAAAAATACAGCAAAGGTTATTTTATGCCGCCGGAAATTGATTTGAGTTGGGCGAACAAAGAATATCCGGAGAAAGCCCCGATTTGGTGCAGCGTCGATTTGCGCGACGGAAACCAATCGCTTATCATTCCGATGAGCTTGGACGAAAAAGTTGAGTTTTATAAAACGCTCGTCAAAGTCGGTTTCAAAGAAATTGAAGTCGGTTTTCCCGCCGCGTCAGATACGGAGTACGCACTGCTGAGAAAACTCATCGAAGAAAATTTGATTCCGGACGACGTGACCGTTCAAGTTTTGACGCAAGCCCGCGAACATATCATCAAAAAAACTTTTGAGGCTCTCAAGGGTGCGAAAAATGCAATAGTCCACGTTTACAATTCGACTTCACTTGCGCAACGCGAACAGGTTTTCAAAATGTCGAAGAACGAAATAAAACAAATTGCCGTTGACGGCGCGAAACTTTTACTCGAGCTTACCGAACAGGCCGGAGCGAATTACCGCTTTGAATATTCGCCGGAAAGTTTCACCGGCACGGAGCCTGAGTACGCGCTCGAAGTTTGCAATGCCGTCCTTGACGTTTGGGAACCGGTTATCGATCGCAAACCGATTATAAATATTCCGGTCACCGTCGAAATGTCCATGCCTCACGTTTACGCAATGCAGGTTGCTTATATAAACAAAAATTTGAAATATCGCGATAAAGTCGTTTTGAGTTTGCACCCGCACAACGACAGAGGTTGCGGCGTGGCTGATT
>CAJOFG010000094.1 GCA_905233965.1 uncultured Selenomonadaceae bacterium | reverse complement strand
TATCAAATTCAAACTCACCGACATGATGACGTTGACGCAAATCAAAATTATGTTGAGTTGCCAAAACGAGCCGATGAGTCCCGCGCTGAACATTCCCTGCAAAATTCCAAAGAGTGCCAGCCCGAAAATTAACATTATCAAATCTCTTCTTCTTACCGAGTTCATTTGAAAACTCCCTTGCCAAAAAAATTTTTCCGATACCGATTAAACTTTTTCGTTCGTGCTCTTTCCGAAAAGTCCGGAAGGTTTAATCAGCAGAACCAAAATCAAAATTGCGAATGCCGCCGCGTCACGGAAAGTCGAGGAAATAAATCCGGCAACCAACGCCTCAATCACGCCCAAAATTATTCCTCCGGCAACCGCGCCCGGCAAAATTCCTATGCCGCCCAAAACTGCCGCGACGAACGCTTTCAAGCCCGGCATTATTCCCATGAGCGGATCTATCGTGTTGTAATAAATTCCGACGAGTACGCCCGCCGCCGCCGCCAAAACCGAACCGATACAAAACGTAAGCGAAATTATTTTGTCCGAATTGATTCCCATGAGTTGCGCCGTTTCCGTGTCAAAACTTGTCGCTCTCATCGCCTTGCCCAATTTCGTTTTTTGAACAATGTAAGTTAAAATCGCCATGAGCAACAGCGTTATCGTGAAAATAAAAATTTGCTGTCCGTTCACGACAAAGCCGCCGATATTGTAAGCGAAACTTATCATGGAGGGGAAAGTTCGCGGTGTCGGCGTGACGAAATACATCATCGTGTATTCGAGGAAAAAGGAAACACCGATCGCCGTTATCAAAATTGAAATTCGCGGCGCGTGTCGCAAAGGTTTGTATGCCAATTTTTCAACCGCCATTCCCAGACAGCCGGTAACGACCATTGAAATTAAAAGCGCGGGAAGAACCGGCATATTCCAAAAAGTTATCGAAAAAAATCCGATGTACGCACCGACCATGTAAATGTCGCCGTGCGCGAAGTTAATCAATTTTATGATTCCGTAAATCATGGTGTAGCCGAGAGCAATAAGCGCGTAAATACTTCCGAGACTGACACCGTTGATAAGCTGTTGAATCAGTTGGTGAAAAAAATCCATAAACTTCACTCTCCGAAAAAAAAATTGTGTCGCGTGAAAAAAAATTCTTCGCAAAAATTTTTCAGATAAAAAAATCCCTCCGCAAAAATTTTTTTCTCACGGAGAGATTTTAACTTTTTATTTACCTGTTGTCACGTTTTATTTTTATCCGGGAAAATTATCAGCCTTCCGGAGCAATTTTCGTGCGGAGAGAATATTCGCCGTCTTTGTTTTCGATGACGACGATTCCTTTAATCGGGTTGTGCGTTTCTTTGTTCATGGTGATGACGCCGGTACCGACTTTCAGGTCTTTGATATTTTCGACTGCTTCACGAATTTTTTCCGGATCGTTTCCTGCGGTTTTGATTGCCTCAATCAACATTTTGCCGGCATCGTAACCGAGAGCCGCGAACACATTCGGGTCTTCGTTGTACTCAGCTTTGTAAGCGTTGATGAAAGCTTGCGCGTCTTCGTCACCTGCGAAGTAGTGGGTGCAGAAGAAAGTATTGTTGAGCGCGTCTTTGCCGGCGATTTCCGCAACTTTCACGTCGTCCCAACCGTCGGCACCGAGCATAACGGCAGTGATTCCGAGTTCACGAGCCTGTTTGACGATTTTGCCGACTTCCTCATAATAAGCCGGAACAAAAATTACGTCGGCGTTTGCGGTTTTAATTTTGGTGAGAGCCGCTTTGAAGTCTTGGTCTTTCGCGATGAAAGCTTCTTCCATTACGACTTGACCGCCTTCTTTTTCAAAAGTTTCTTTGAAAACTTTTCCGAGACTCTTGGAATAGTCGGACGAAGAGTCAATGTAGAGTACGGCGGTTTTCGCATTCAAATCTTTTGCCGCGAATTGAGCCATCGTGTCACCCTGTTGCGGGTCGATAAAGCAGGCGCGGAAGATGAACGGTTTTACATTGCCGCCTTCAACGGTAACGTCCGGATTTGTTGCGGCGGGAGCGACGACGGTAATTTTATTGTCGGTCGCGACTTGAGATTCGGCAATAACGTTCGCCGTGACTGCCGGTCCGACGATTGCAACGACTTTATCGTCGGAGATCAATTTTGTTGCCGCGTTGACGGACTCTGCCGCTTCGGATTTGCTGTCGGCCTCGACGATTTTAATTTTCTTTCCGTCAATGCCGCCCGCGTCGTTAATTTCTTTTACGGCAAGTTTCAAACCTTTTGCCGCGTTTGAACCGTACTGTGCATGATTTCCGGTAAGCTCGAAGTTTGAACCGATAACGATTTCGTCCGCGTTACCTCCGGAAGCTCCGCCGCCGGATTGTTCGCCGCAACCGGCAAACATCGAGCAAGCCAAAAGTCCGCCGGCAAGAACGGCGGCAAGCTTAAATTTCTTTTTGCCAAAAAACATTCTTTAACACTCCTTTTCCCTTTCAAAAAATTTCGGCAAGAGCAATTTTCAAAAACAAATACATGCGGATTGACGAGGAATTTTTGCGATTGACGCGAAAAAAATTCGCAGTCGTATAGAAATACGTCAAGAATTTTTGACAAAGTCAAGCGGAAAAATAACCGTCAAGTCGCTGTATGTTTTTTGAAAATCGCTCCGATTTTACAATTTTGAAGGGCGACTGTCAAAGATTTTTATTCGGCGAAAAGTGCGCGCATGGCATCGGTGAAAAATTTTTCTCTGTTCGTGCCGGCCGATGCGTTTAATCTCATCATCGGCATACGCAAAAGTTTTCGCACGATCATTTTTGTCATGTTGTCCATTGTCCGGCGTTCCTCCTCCGTCAAGTTCGGCAATTTGTGAGAAATTCTCCGGACTTCGCGCTCCCGAATTTTTTCCGCACGTTCGGACAAATTTGCCATGAGCGGTTGAAACTTCAGATATTTGAATCGCTCTTTAATCGCGGCGACATCTTCCGCGATAATTTTTTTCGCCGCCTCCGCCTCTTCCTTCCGCGCTTGAATGTGGGATTCGACGACCGCTTCCAAGTCGTCAATGTTGTAAAGAGTTATGCCCGGAATTTTTCCGACTTCCGGATCAACGTCACGCGGTACGGCAATGTCGATGAAAAAAATTTCGCGCCCGTCTCTGCGCTCCATCAATTTTTTTGTCGGCTCCGGTTTTACGACGTAATGAGGCGCACCCGTCGAAGTGATGATAACTTCCACGTCGTCGGCAATTTTTAAAGCGTCCTCCCATTGAACCGGTTCGCCGCCGATTTTTTCCGCCATTTCCTCCGCACGCGAAAAATGCCGGTTCGCGACGAAAATCTTTTTCACGCCGTGTACCTGTAAATATTTTGCCGTCAACAAAGCCATTTTCCCCGCGCCGAAAATTAAGGCGTTCAAATTTTTCAAGCCGCCGATTTTTTTTGCGGCAAGTTCGACGGCGGCGGACGCAACCGAAACGGAGTTGTAAGAAATTTTTGTTTCCGTGCGAACATTTTTTCCGGACGCTATCGCCTTATGGAAAAGCGTGTTCAAAATTGTATCGGTCGCGCCGGAATTTTTTGCAACCGAGTAAGCGTCTTTGACTTGCGACAAAATTTGTCCTTCGCCGAGAACGAGAGAATCCAAGCCGGCGGAAACTTCCAAAAGATGCCGGATACAATCTTCGCCGGTGTATTCGTAAAAATATTTTTCCGCGTCCGCGCCGATTAAATCCGTCATGAAATTTTTCGCGCTCTTTTCGCAAAAGTCAGCCGTGACCGAATAAATTTCAGTGCGGTTGCAAGTCGAAAGAATGACGACTTCGTTAAGCCCGTCGTACTCCTCCAACTTTTCAAAAGCCCGGTGCAGAGAATTTTTATCCGCAGAAAATTTTTCGCGAATTTCGACGGGAGCCGTTTTGTGATTCAGACCGAGAACAGACAAATTCATTTTTTTCGATTACTCCAATCAATTTTTTCGTAAAGCCATCATGGTCATATCGTCGGATTGTGCCGCGTTGCCGACGTGCCGGGCGACATCTTTTTTCACCGCGTCCAAAAGTTTCGGCAACTCAACCGTGCAGTCGGTTTCGTTCATAAAATTCAAAAGTCTTTCGGCTGTGTACTCTTCGTTGTTTTCGTTCATCGCTTCGTTGACTCCGTCGGTGTACGCGAAAATCAAATCGCCCGGTTCAAGTTGAATTGACTGCTGTACAAAATTTCTGCCGGGAAACGCGCCGAGAACGAAATTTTTTTCCATCTTCAAATATTCGCAACGATTTTCTTTTCGCCGATAAACCAGCGGGGGATTGTGTCCGCCGTTGACGTAAACAAAATTTCCGGTGTTGAGTTCGAGCATACCGAAAAAGACCGTGACGAAAAGCATTTCCTCATTTTCTTCGCAAAGTTGATCGTTCGCGCAGGATACGACGGCGGAAAAATCATCCGGGTTTGTCATGAACACGGTAAAATTTTTCAGCACGGTTTTTGAAATAACCATGAACAACGAGGCGGGAATACCTTTGCCGGAAACGTCCGCGACAGTCATCACCAAATGATTTTCATCGAGCAGGTAGCAGTCGTAAAAATCTCCGCCGACTTCTTTTGCCGCATTCATCGTGGCGTAAATGTCAAATTCTTTTTTGCCGAAATTAAAATTCTGCGGCAACATTCCGATTTGAATATCTTTCGCGACGTTCAATTCGGTTGCTATCCTCTCTTTTTCGGCGGTAACTTTTTGCAAACTGTCAACGTAGCCGGTAATGTCCGTCATCATCTGCGAAAAAGAATTTCGCACGAGTTCCAATTCGTCCCCCGTGTGAAGTTCCGGCAGTTCTACGACTTTCAAATTTTTTTTCTGCGCGGCAAATCTTTTTATGCCGGACGCAATCATTTCGAGAGGTTCGACCAATCTTTTTTCGACAAGCCACAAAATGCCCAAGAGAATTACGAAGAATAAGTGCAACGTCAAATAGTGGTAAGAGTAAATGGATTGAAAAATTTTTATTATGTCGTAATTCCCGTTCAAAAATTCGTGAATCGTGAAGAATGCGCTGACAAGGATAATGAAAATCGAGCCGCCGACGAGCAAGATAAAAGTTATCTGTGCATTGAGCGGAC
>CAJOFG010000093.1:5107-9880 GCA_905233965.1 uncultured Selenomonadaceae bacterium | reverse complement strand
GAAAGCTTTTTCGCAGTCGCCGTTCGACTCCGCATAACCTGCGATAAATCCGGCAACCATAGAGTCACCCGCGCCGACGGAATTTACAAGCGTTCCTTTCGGTGCCGGAGATTTGTAATGTTTACCTTCGGCAGTCAACAAAATTGCTCCGTCGCCTGCCATAGAGATGAGAACATTTTGCGCGCCTTTTTCCTGAAGTTTTTTCGCGTATTCAACAATTTCTTCGTCGGTCTTGAGTTTCACGCCGAACATATCGCCGAGTTCGTGATTGTTCGGTTTGATGAGCCAGGGATTGAACTTCAAAACTTTGAGGAGCAAACCTTTTTCCGCATCGACGACGACGCGAATTTTTTTGCCTTGCAAACGGGAGAGGGTTTGTTCGTACATATCATCGGGCAAAGTGTTCGGGATTGAGCCGGAAAGAACGAGCGTATCGCCTTCGCCGAGTTTCTCCAATTTTTTGAAAAGTTCGTCGCGTTTCTCTTCGCTGATTTTTGGTCCTTGTCCGTTGATTTCCGTTTCAACGTCCGCCTTTGCTTTTACGTTTATTCTGGAGAAACCGCTTTCGAGTTGAACAAAATCATCTGCCGCATTAAATTCGCGAAGTTGGCGTTTGATTTCTTCGCCCGTAAATCCGGCGAGGAAACCCATAGCCGTAGATTTATGTCCGAGATTTCCGAGAACGATTGACACATTGATTCCCTTGCCGCCGCCGAGAACTTGTTCGTAAGTTACCCGGTTGATTTGTCCGGCAGTAAATTTATCGAGGCGAACGATATAATCGATCGCGGGATTAAATGTTACGGTGTAAATCAATTTTTATTCCTCCCCCAAGAAAAAAATTCTGAAAAAAACGCAAAACTTTTTTCAGATTATACAATACGAATTTTTATATTTCAAGGCAAGCAAAAAAAATTCTGCAGGATTGCCCGTGGTCGGAAAAAAAATGAGTAATTGCAATTACCGGATAAAATTTATATAATTCATAGTCAAAAAATTTTTTGGAGTGATTACAGAAATGAAAGCAAGCAATTTTTACGCGCCGACTCTCCGGGAGTCACCGGCAGAGGCGGAACTGTTAAGCCATAAGCTCATGCTACGCGCCGGATTTATTCGCAAGGCGGCCGGAGGAATGTATACTTACCTGCCGCTCGCTTGGCGGACGATGAAAAAAATTTCTCAAATAATTCGTGAGGAAATGGACGCGAAAGGCGGCTTGGAACTCATGATGCCGATAACTCAGCCGGCGGAAATTTGGCAGGAGTCCGGACGTTGGGCGGTTTACGGCGACGAAATGATGAGATTGAAAGACCGTCACGGCAGAGAATTTTGTTTGGGACCGACGCACGAAGAAATGATTACGACATTGATTCGCGGCGAAGTCCGTTCGTACAAACAACTTCCGCTGATGCTTTATCAAATTCAGAATAAATATCGCGATGAAATTCGTCCGCGTTTCGGTTTGATGAGGTCGACAAAGACGTTGACGGAATGAATGTTTCCTATCAAAAAATGTATGACGCTTACGAAAAAATTTTTTCGCGTTGCGGTTTGAAATTCCGGGCAGTCGAGGCGGACAACGGCGCGATAGGCGGCGGTCACTCTCACGAATTTACCGTGCTTGCTCCTTCCGGCGAATCGTCAATCGCTTACTGTGAATCATGCGACTACGCGGCGAGCGACGAAAAAGCCGAATTGAAAGTCATTCACGCCGAACCGGAAGAAATGAAACCGCTTGAAAAAGTTTCCACCCCGAACGCTCACACAATCGAACTTGTAAAAAATTTCCTGAACGTGCCGATTGAAAAAACGATTAAAGCCGTTGCTTTCCAAGATGATGACGGCAGATTGATTCTTGCCTTCGTCAGAGGAGATCACGAAGTCAATGAGATAAAAATTTTAAACGCCGTCGAAGGTGCGCTTCATTTGCACATGGCAGAGGACTCCGCGATAACCGCAGCCGGAGGAAGTGCCGGATTCATGAGCCCGATCGGAATTAAAGACGGCGTTGCAATAGTCGTCGATTCGACCGTCATGGAAATGTATAACGCAGTCGCCGGCGCAAACGAAGCCGATATGCATTTCGTGAACGTGAACCCGCGCAGAGATTTTGACCGGGAAAAAATTATCGTCGCCGATATTCGCAAAGTCCGGGAAGGCGACCCTTGCCCGAAATGCGGCAAGCCGGTTAAAATGACGCGCGGCATCGAAGTCGGGCAAGTTTTCACGCTCGGCAACAAGTACAGCAAATCTTTGAACGCAACTTTCCTGAACGAAAACGGCAAGGAAACTTTTTTTGAAATGGGTTGCTACGGTATCGGCGTGGGCAGAACGATGGCGGCGGCGATTGAACAGAACAACGACAAGGACGGAATTATTTGGAACCGTGCGCTTGCTCCGTTTGAAGTCGTCGTCGTGCCGGTGAACGCGAAAGATTCCGCGCAACTTGAATATGCGGAGAAAATTTACGACGAGATGAAAAAATCCGGGCTTGACGTTTTGCTTGACGACAGACCGGAACGCGCCGGCGTAAAATTCAAAGACTGCGATTTAATCGGTTATCCCGTTCGCGTGACGGTGAGTCCGAAAACCTTGGAAAGCGATTCGGTCGAAGTTAAAATTCGTCGGAGCGGAGAAGTTTTGAATTTCAATCGCGGCGAATGTGTCGCGAAGGTTGTCGAACTTTTGAAAGACCTTTAATTTTGAGGAGCGATAAATTTTGAAATATGTAAGTACGCGCTCAAAAATTGAGCCGATAAATTCAGCCGAAGCGATTATCAGAGGAATTGCCGACGACGGCGGACTTTTCGTCCCGGAGTCTTTCCCGAAAATCGAAATGAACGAAATTGAAAAATTTGTCGGCGCACCTTATGTGACGGTTGCCGAGAAAATTTTGCAACCTTTTTTGACGGATTTTACCGAAGGGGAGATCGGCGAATGTTGTGAATTGGCTTACAATTATTTTGATTTGCCGTCAATCGCTCCGCTCGGTGTCCTCGTGCCGGACGAAAAAAATCCGACAAACCAAACAGGCGTTGCGGAATTGTGGCACGGTCCGACAAGTGCGTTTAAAGATTTCGCCTTGCAGATGTTGCCGCGTTTGATGAGTGTCGCGCTGAAAAAAACCGGTGAGAAACGAAAAATTTTAATTTTGGTCGCAACTTCCGGAGATACCGGCAAAGCGGCTCTCGCCGGATTCGCCGACGTGCCGCAAACAAAAATCATGGTCTTTTACCCGGACGGAGGAGTCAGCAAAATTCAACGTCTGCAAATGGTTACGCAGACCGGGAACAATGTAAACGTCGTTGCTCTGCGCGGAAATTTTGACGACGTGCAAACCGGCGTTAAAAAAATTTTCGGCGACAAAGAAATTGCCGGACAACTCGATAAAGCCGGCGTTAAACTCAGTTCCGCAAACTCAATCAACTGGGGCAGACTCGTTCCGCAGATTGTCTATTACTTTTCGTCTTACGCAAGATTTGTTTCGACGAAACAAATTAAACTCGGCGATAAAATAAATATCGTCGTACCGACCGGAAATTTCGGAAATATTCTTGCCGCTTACTACGCAAAGAGAATGGGCTTGCCGGTGAACAAATTGATTTGCGCGTCGAATGAAAATCATATTTTGACGGATTTTTTCCGGACCGGAGTCTACGACAGGAACCGGAAATTTTACAAGACAATTACTCCGTCGATGGACATTTTGATTTCCGGCAACCTCGAACGCCTGCTTTATCACGAATCCGGCAACGCAAAGACCGTGCAAAAATTTATGCAGGAGTTGAACGACACCGGGAAATATAAAATTGACAAGTCGCTCAAGAAAAAGTTGGACAAAATTTTTTACGCAGATTACGCGACGGAGGCGGAAACTTCCGAAGCGATAAAAGGAATTTTCGGTCAGTTCAAATATCTCATCGACACCCACACCGCCGTTGCTTTTTACGTCCTGAACAAATACCGGAAAGCAACCGACGATATGCGTCCGGCGATTGTCGCATCGACTGCAAGTCCGTTTAAATTTCCCGGTGCGGTTTTAAATTCTCTCGGTCAAAATGTCGAAGGCATTGACGAATTTAAACAACTTCGACTGCTCGAAACGATAAGCAACCGGAACGCGCCGCGAAATTTGTCTTCGCTCGACGCGATGAAAATTTTGCACGAAGATGTTTGCGACAAGGAAGAAATGCCGGAGCGCGTTTTGAAATTTGCCGCCGAATAAAATTTTGCCGATTAAAAGCGGAGTGATTTTTTGATGTCATTGCCGGAAAAAAATTTTAACCGAATCATGACTGCGGCGACGATAATTTTTATTTTCGCCGTGATGTTCGCGCTCAATCACGAAATGCCCCTGCACCGCGACGATTACGATTATTCCATGATTTGGAAAACCGGAGAACATATAAATTCTTTGTCCGACGTTTTCGACTCGACATACAGACATTATTTTTTGCACGGCGGCAGAGCCGTGACGGTTTTTTGTCTGGGCTTGTTCCTTTGGCTGGGAAAGTTGCCGTTCGACGTTGTGAACGCCGGACTTTTTGCTTTACTCGTCGTGCTGATTTATTTTCATGCCCGGAGAAGTTTAAAACTTTTTGACGAACCGGGAATTTTGGCGGCGACCGGAATTTTGGCGTGGCTGTCCTTCCCGCACTTCGGCGAAGTTGCGATTTGGAAAAGCGGCTCGACGGTTTATCTTTGGTCGGGGGTTATTGCGGCAATTTTTCTTTTGCCGTATAATTTGAAATTGTCCGGCGCGTTGAAAATCGG
>CAJOFG010000093.1:0-5101 GCA_905233965.1 uncultured Selenomonadaceae bacterium | reverse complement strand
GCGGGAATGTTTTTGTTCGGAATTTTGGCGGGTTGCTCCGTCGAAAATTTGGGCTTGACGGTTACGCTCGTTTCGAGCGGAATTTCTATTTACTTTTTCAACAAAAACAAATTTCATCTCTGGACGGGAGCCGGAGCCTTCGGAGCTCTCATCGGCTTAATCGTTTTAATCGCCGCGCCGGGAAATTACGTTCGATACGACGATCAGAGTGCCGGCAAAGGAATTTTGATTCACATCGGAAATCAATTCGCGGGCAACGGCGAAATGCTTTTGTACCTGTTGCCGGTGATTTTGATTTTGTTCTGTGCCGTCGGAATTTTGAAAAGTCACGCGCTCGGAAATGCCGGGACAAAAAATTTTGACGCGCCGAAAAATTTTTCGACCGGGAATAAAATTCTTGCCGTGTTGCTCGCGATTTTTATTTTCTCGTACTTCAACGACGGCATGATAACCGGTGCGATAAAAAATTTTTTCATCGACAATGTTTTTCCCGCGCTGAAAGTTTCGGTTAAAGCAACGGAGCGGTTCGACAACTTCATGACGAAGTCGGAAGAGTTTATAATTTACTTCCTGATTCTGTTCCTCATTTTCGCGCCGCTTAGAAAATCTTTGGGACTTGCCGGAAAAAATTTGAAGTCGTTGAACGAAAAAATTTCTCTCGCGCAGACGATAAAAAAATTCCCTGAATTGCGTTATCCGATTTTTCTTTTCGCGCTCGCAATTTTCAACAATTTTGTAATGATTGTCGCGCCGACTTTCCCGGCACGTTCGACTTTCAGTTCGGTCATCATGATTTTGGCGGGAGCGGTTGCGATTCTGCGTCTTGCTCCGGTGAGGAAAAAGCTTTCGGAAGGTGTCGCCGGAAAAATTTTGAAATGCGGCGCGATCGTCATCGGCGGTTTCACGATAATTTCCGCGCTGGTGATAACAAATACTCTCCGACACGAAAACGATTTGCGAATTGAAAAAATTCAAGCCGCCGCGAATGCCGGAGAAAAAAATTTAACCTTCCCTCCGATTGAGTTAAAAAATCGCGCATTGCGTCACGTCTTTTTCGTTGACTTCGATAACGGGGTGACGAAGGACGGGCTTTGCGAATTTTACGGAATAAAAAACATTGAAGTAAAGTAGGGGTGACTGATGAAACATTTTTGGAAAATTTTTTTGCCGATATTTTTTGTCGCGGCTTTAATCGGAGCGTCGGCATATTTTCACGCGGAAAGCGCGCCCGCCGGAGAAAATCGAACCGGCACGGAAAAATCTGCACGCGAAACTTTCAAAGTCGGTTACTTGAAAGACAGCACATTTCTTTGGGAGGACAGACCCGGACATAAAGTCGGATACGGCTACGACTACATGGAATTTCTTGCCGGTTACGCGCAATGTAATTTTGAGTACGTCGAATGTAAATCTTGGGCTGAACTTTGCGCGAAAATGGCGGCGAAAGAAATTGATTTGATGCCCGGCATGCCCGGCGATTGGCACACCGTCCCGAACGCGAAACGAACCGATCACGTTATCGGACGTTTCCCGATGCAATTCGTCACGAAGGGCGGCAAAGTAAAACCGAATATGAAAATCGGAAGAATACCGACGGATTATCCCACGCCCGGTCTTGACACGTTGGCGAAGGGCGAAGACGGTTTCACTTACGAATTTGTTATGTTTCCCGGCTACGACGAAATGAGAAAAGCGTTCGATGCCGGAGATATTGACGGATACGTTTGCGCCATGCTGGGTTCGACGAGAACTTCCGACGTTGTTGCAATGTTCGACCGTCAAAGTTACCGGCTCCTGGTGCGAAACGACAATCAAGCATTGTTCGACAGAATGAATGCGGCGATGGATCAAATGCTCCTCCTGCAACCGAATATCCGGAACATTTTGGCGGAAAGTTATTCAAATTCTTCCATGCCGATTATTTTGACGCCGGAAGAGAAAAGATATTTGGCGGAGAAGAAAAAACTTCGTGCGGTAATTCTTTTGAGCAGTCGTCCTTACGCTTTCATTGACGAGAACCAAAAAATTTCCGGATTAATTCCCGAAATTGTTCGCCGTACAGAAAAAGATTTGAATATCGAAATCGAACTTGTCGTCGCGAAAAATTTTCCCGAAGCGATCGGCATGATTCAAAACGGCGAAGCGGATTTTATTGCCGATACCGTCAGCGATCACAGCGAAGCGACCAAAAACGGTCTTGAGTTGACTCAGCCTTATGAAACTTTGGAATTTGTCGCGGTCACTCCGGAAAATACCGGAGAAAAATCAACGGAGCCGGTTACCGTTGCCTGCGTCGGCGATATGTTGTACACGAAAACTTTTATCGAGCCGAAATTTCCGGCGGACAGAATTATTCGCTTTGAAAATCAAGTAGAGTCACTTAAAGCCGTCAATGACGGAAGAGCCGGCGTAACATACGTTCCGCGAATTGCGGCGGGGGCTTTGATTGAAGAGGCGGACACTTTCGCGTTGCAAGTCCACCCGGAAGCGTTGTATTTCGAGTCGCTTTCTTTCGGCGTTTATGCCGAAGCACCTCCGGAACTTTGGTCGATTCTCAACAAAGAAGTCGGACATATCGAAACCGAATGGATAAATGACGAGTTGGACAAAAATCAACAACACGTTCCGCATTTCAGCCTGAAGAGAATTATTTACCATCACCCGATAAGCTCTTCAATCTTTATAATTTTCGTCGCGTTGGTTGCCGGCGGAATTTTATTCTACCGCAACAAAATGCGTGAACGTCACATCGAACTTGTTCAGCACATGGCGTATACCGATTTGAGATACAGTTTGCCGAACGTGCCGAGCCTTGAACGTGACGTTCCGGAGATTGAGAAAAAACTTGCGTCAACAGAGCCGGACAAAAAATTATTCTTCGTCGTCTTTGCCGTCATCAGCAGTGCGACCGCGACGGAGGAATACGGCAGAGATTTGATTGACAAGAAATTTTTGAGCATCGCCAAAGAGATCGGCGAATGTCCGAACGTTCTTTTGACGGCGGCGGGAATTGACGTTGACCACCTGATTTGCGTTTGCAAGGCGAACAATGAGGAAGAAATTGTCGCGTGGGCTGAAGGAAAAGTTGCCGAATACGGTTACATGGAAACGGCGGACGCGCAAGCAAAAATAATTTTGCACACCCGCGCCGGAATAAGTGCTTACACTCATTCAATGTATGTCAGACAGGCGATCGACAAAGCGGTTGCCGCTTGCCACAGAATTTCCGGCGGCGAAGTGAAATTGTTCGACGAAAAAATGGAGGAAACTCTCGCAACTCAACATGAGATTGAAAGTCGAATGGAACAGGCACTTCGCGACGACGAATTTAAAGCCTGGTATCAACCGAAATATGATATTCGCACCCGGAGAATTGTCGGCGCGGAAGCTTTGGTTCGCTGGATAAGTCCGGTAACCGGTTTCATGCCGCCGGGAAAATTTATTCCGCTGTTCGAGCATAACGGTTTTGTTATTCAAGTCGATTATCATTTGCTGGAAAAAACTTTCCAACTTCAAAAGGAACGTCTTGAGGCGGGCAAGGAAGTTGTTCCGATTTCCGTCAACCAGTCGCGCTTGCACATGACGGAGGACGGCTACCTTGACAAAATGCGCGCCATTGTGGAGAAATATAATTTGCCGCCCGGCTTAATCGAATTGGAAGTTACCGAAACCGTTTTCGGCGACTTCGACGCAAAAACGAACCGGGAAAATGCCGCAAAAATTGTTCAGGGTCTGCACGACTTGGGCTTTACCGTTTCGGTTGACGACTTCGGCTCCGGCTACTCCTCTTTCATGATGTTGAGTTATTTGCCGATGGACGTGATGAAAATTGATCGTTCGCTCCTGACTTCCGCCGACACTTCCGAAAGAGCGAAAGAAATTTTGGGCAACGTCATCAAACTCGGTCACGCGCTGGACATGAAAGTTATTTGCGAAGGAATTGAAACGCCGGAGCAGGAAAAATTGTTGCTTGAACTCGGTTGCGTTTACGGGCAGGGATTCTATAACGCCAAGCCGATGCCTGTTGCGGACTTCATTGATTTCTTTGAAAAACGAAATGCCGAAGTCTCGGCCAAGCGTGACGCTTGACCCTGTTGTCGCGTCCGATGTTGCGATAAATTCAGGGTAATTAACCGCGTTTAAATTATTCCGTCGCTTACTGAGGGTTATAAAAAAATTTTTTCGGAGGTCTTTTTTATGGAGCTGTGGTTTTCCGAACAGCATACGCCGAACGTAAAATTTTCCATGAAGGTTGACAAACAACTTTACGGGGAAACGAGCGAATTTCAGCGGATAGATATTTTCGATTCCGTCGAGTTCGGCAGAATTTTGGTTCTTGACGGGCGAATAATGCTGACGGAGAAGGACGAATTTATTTACCACGAGATGATTACTCACGTTCCGATGTGCGTCAATCCGGAGATAAAAAAAGTTCTTCTGGTCGGCGGCGGCGACGGGGGAACGGCGCGGGAGCTTTTGAAGTACGACACGATAGAAAAAATTGATTTGGTCGAGATTGACGAAAAAGTTGTTGCCGCCTGCAAAAAATTTATTCCGCAGACCGCCGGCTGTCTTGACAATCCGAAAGTAAAAATTTTTATCGAGGACGGCTTGAAATTTATCCGGCATTGTTCGGACGAGTACGACTTAATCATTGTCGATTCGACAGATCCTTTCGGACCCGGTGAAGGACTTTTCACGAAGGAATTTTACGGCAACTGTCACAATGCACTTCACGCGGACGGAATTATGGTCAATCAACACGAAAATCCTTACTACGCGAAAGATGCCGTCGCCATGCAGAGGGCGCACAAAAGAATTGTAACTTCCTTCCCGATAAGCCGGGTTTATCAGGTTCACATTCCGACTTATCCTTCCGGGCATTGGCTTTTCGGTTTCGCGTCGAAAAAATTTTATCCGACCGCCGACATTGATTTTAAACGCTGGCAAAATTTAAATTTGCAGACAAAATATTACAATACAAAAGTTCATCGCGGCGCATTTTACTTGCCGACTTACGTTGAAAAACTTTTGCTTGAAGTCGAAAAAAATTAGTTTTCAAAAAAATTTTCCTCCGTCGAAATCGGCGGAGATTTTTTTT
>CAJOFG010000092.1 GCA_905233965.1 uncultured Selenomonadaceae bacterium | reverse complement strand
ATTTATGCAAGAGTGAGTTCATCAGAAAATAAATCTAATTTGGATTCACAGGCTAAAAGACTGGAGCAGTTTTGTTTAGCCAAAGGTTGGATTATAAACGAAATTGTAAAAGAATGTGCCTCCGGATTGAATGATAACAGACCTAAACTTATGAAAATCCTTACCGAGAAAAAAGCGACAAGATTAGTAGTCGAGCATAAAGACAGATTGACGCGGTTCGGGTTTAACTACATCAAGGTTTTATATCCGAAATGTGAGATTGTCGTAGTAAATGAAGTGGAAAGCAAAGAAGATTTGTTTGAAGACTTTGTTTCGCTGGTTACAAGTTTTTGTGCGAAAATTTATGGCAGACGACGCTCAAAACGAAAAACCGAAGAACTTATAAAGAAACTGGAAACGGAGGCGGTCGAGGAAAATGTCAACGATGACACTTGTTGAAAAGCACGATTTTCACAAAGGGAGTGCCGAATATAAAGAACTTGACCGACTTTGTTTTTTGTCAAAAAATCTCTATAATGCAGGACTTTATGTGGTGCGACAAAACTTTTTTGCCACAAAAAAATTTTTGCCTTACAACGAGTTGACGAGTCAATTTGCAGAAACTAATCAAGCAGATTTTAGAGCATTACCGGCAAAAGTTGCTCAACACACGCTGAAGTTGATACATCAGAATTTCAAGTCATTTTTCGCACTTTTGCAATTAAAAGTCAAAGATTCCTATCAGGCAAAAGTAAAAATTCCGCAATATCTCGAAAAACAAACGGGCAGACAAATTTTGCATTACACAAGCCAAGCAGTTTCAACAAGGGCAAAATTTGGTTACCTTAAACTTTCGCAGACAAATGTTTTCATCAAGAGCAAAGTTGAAAAAGTTCAGTTTGTCAGAATTGTTCCGAGAAAGCGAAAAATCACTGTTGAAGTCGGCTATAAAAAGGAGTTGCCGGAAGAGAAAAGTTTGTCACAGCCGCGAAAATTTTCTGCCATAGACATCGGGATTGATAATCTTGCGGCGGTAAGTTTTTCCGATTCAACTTCTTTCATTGTGAACGGCAAACCGCTGAAGTCTGTAAATCAACACTTCAATAAAATAAATGCGAAATTGGTCAGTCGGCAAAGGAAAATTAACGACAAAGATTTTTCGAGAACAAATAAAATGTTGACTTTGAGCAGAAAACGCGACAACAAAATTTCTGATTATCTTCATAAGGCAAGTCGTTTTATCGTGAACCAATTAGTTTCCCACCGAGTTACGGATTTAATAATCGGTCATAATAAACAGTGGAAACAAGGCACGAATCTCGGCAGAAAAACAAATCAAAATTTTGTTTCGATACCGTTCAACAGATTTATTGATATGCTCACTTATAAATGTGCGTTGGAAGGAATTTCAGTTCACATTATTGATGAATCTTACACCAGCAAGGCAAGTTTTCTTGACAGAGATTTCATTCCGGACTTCAAACCTGCGGATTTAGTCAAGCATAATTTCAGCGGTCGCAGAAAATTCAGAGGTCTTTATAAATCTAAAAATTTCGCTACACCACTCAACGCTGATGTAAACGGTTCCTTGAACATAATGCGAAAATTTTTTCAATATCACGCTGAAATTATCGAACCAACATATTCAGAGCAGATTTTAAAATGTAGTCCGAAAGTTTTTACAATCGGATAGAGGTGTGTAGTACGCCGGAGAGTTTATCCTCTCAAATGTGTTTGTCTATATTTGTCTATGGCAAATGCAACTATAATTCAAGAAAAATTTGTGAGCGGGTGAATTTTTGAGATGAAGAACGAAAATATTTTTAAGTACGGGATTGGCGGCACGTTTGAACTTTGCGGAGAACTTATCGACGCGGAGGAGTCGGACGTTGTCGGCAATTCTTTTTTTGACCGCTCATATTTCGGCACGCGAATTTTAATTCTTGCTCCGACTCCCGGCGACGAAATTGCAATCGCCGGCAATACGATTTTAAATTTTTCGTCGGCAAGGGCTGAAATTTTTATCGCGTTCTCCTCTCCCGGCGACTCAAAAATTTTGCGGAAAGAATCTTTCGACGCGCTGAAAATTTTGAACGTCAAACCGGAGAAAATTATTTTCATGAACGCGAAAAAAAATTTGAAAGGCGAATTGAAAAATTTAATTTCCGAACTGCAAGCCGACATAATTTTTTGCACCGACTTCGATTCACTGTCGGAACCCGGAATTTTGTCTTCGACGTTCGAGGAAGTCGTCGGAGAAATTTTTTCCGAAAATCCGGATTATCGCCCGGAGATTTACAAAAAATTTGCTTACGCCGCCGGAATTTCCGCGCCGCCCGATTTTTACGCGCCGAATCTTTTGGAAACCAAGCCGCCGCAAATCGGCGTTACCGACAATTACGATTTCGATTTAATCGGCAAGGGAAATTACATTTGGGAAAATCGCGTCCGTTTCCCCGTCAACGAACATTGCCGACAATCTCTTTTGAAAGACAATCCGGTTGCCGCCGCGATTTTTGCTTACAAGTCCCGGAAAAAAATTTTGACTGCCGCACGAATTTTAAATTCCGACGAAATATTTTTTTACCGGCGCACAGACAATTTAATTTTCCCCTCCGAAATTTCCGCAACGTCCGGCAACGTCGAAAAAATTCGCGACTTTAAAATTATCGACGCGAAAAAAAATTTCCCGGCGAAAATTGAAAGTCACGTTTGGCAGCCGGCGAAAAGCGATCCCGAAAAAAAAATCTTCGTCAAATTTCCCGAACCCGTTCAAATTCGGCGCGTCACCGTTCACGGCAACATTTTCGACGAGGAGCCGGCAAAATTAAATTTTCGTTTTGTCACGGATAATCCGCGCCCGGTCATTGACAAATCCGGAATTTATTCGGATAATATAAATGAATTTAAAATGAATTTACCGGAACACGGTCGCCCGGCAATTTTCGACACGGAAAAAATTTTTGCCCGGAGCGTCGAAATTTCCGTCGTGAAGTCCGGAAAAAATTTCGGCATTTCGGAACTTGAATTTTTTTCCAACCCGGAGCCGCGCAGAACAATTTCGCCGTTCATCAAGTTGACGACGGGAAAAAATTTTTTCTACAGATATTTTGTGCCTTACGAGTTTGAAAAAATTCCGATCGGCGTTTACCGTTTCCGCGTCGATGAACCGGTTAAAGTCACGGCGGAATCGAACGACAAAATTTTTTTGCGCGAAGTTTTGACCGGCGACGAATTTAAATTTCGGGAACGCCGAAGAAATTATTTTGACGGCGGGAGTTGTCGGCAATCCGAACATTTACGACAAGGCGATTGTTCGGCGTGTCGGCGACGCGGAACAAATTCAATTCAAAATTTGGCAGTGGATTGATAAAGTCCGTTCGCTTAAACTGAGTTGAATACCCGGTTGCAAAATGTTCGTCGGTAAAATAAAATACGTCTTGGGACGGATTGGTAAAGACGAACGCACGCCGATGACGGTTGTTTTTCCGTCCGAACTTTGTCAAAATTTCTTGACGTATGTCGATACGACTGCGAAATTTTTCCTCGTCGGACAAAAAAATTCCTCGTCACGGCGCACATTCTTACTTTACCGACACGCCCTAAAATAAACCGAAAAGGATTTTTTTATGCAATTTCTTTACAATCTCGCGGCAATTTTGGTTGTCGTCATAATCATTCCGATATTTTTGATTCGCTCGGTTCGCGAAAAAGGTTTTGTCGAACGTATCCGGCAAAGTCTGGGATTTTTCCCGGAAGGTGCGCTCGATCCCGTAGCGAAAAAAAATTGTATCTGGGTTCATGCCGCGTCGGTCGGTGAAATCGTCGCGACAAGTCCGCTGATAAAAGAATTTCGCAAGGAATTTCCGAAGTCCCCTATTTTGGTTTCCGTCGTCACCACGAGCGGTTACGAAATGGCGAACCGAATCATCAAGGACGCGGACAGTATAATTTATTTTCCGCTCGATTTGCCGTTCGTCGCGGCATCCGTTTTGCGCAGGATACACCCGCGTGTTTTTCTGAACGTCGAAACGGAACTGTGGCCGAACTTTTTCATGACGGCGCGAAAACTTCACATACCGGTTATGATGGTCAACGGGCGAATTTCCGAAAAGAGCGTTCGCCGTTACAAATATATGTTCTCGATTTTGACCGACATGATAAGCACGGTCAAATTTTTTGCCATGCAGTCACCCATCGACGCGAATTATATCGTTCAACTCGGTGCGCCGAAAGAATTGGTGACGGTTACCGGCAACACGAAATTTGATCAGACTTACACGGACGTTACGCCGGAGGAGCGGGAAAAAATTTTAACCGATATGGGCTTGAAAACCGCCGACGGAATTTTGCTTGCGGGAAGTACTCACCGGAATGAGGAAGATTATATTCTTCGGGCGTTCAAAGAGATTCGCAAAAATCATCCGAAGGCGAAATTGATAATCGCGCCCCGTGAACTTTTGAGGACACGCGAAGTTATCAGCCTTTGCAAGAGAACCGGTTTAAAAGTCGGCACGCGGACGGAATTGCAAAAACGCCCTCCCGCCGATGAAGATATTATAATTCTCGACACGATAGGGGAACTCGGACAAATTTACAGCGTCGGCGATGTCATTTACGTCGGCGGCAGTCTTGTCACTCACGGCGGGCATAACATTTTGGAACCGGCGGCGCACGGCAAAGCAATTATCGTCGGTCACCACATGGAGAACTTCAAAGACACTCACACGCTGTTCAAAAATCGCAACGCCTGCGTCACGGTAAATAATCCGGCTGAATTAGTCGAAGAGGCGCAAAAACTTTTCGACGACCCGGAAAAAAGGAAACAGCTTGAGGAAGAAACTTTAAAAATCGTTTGGGAGAATCGCGGCGCGTCAAAAAAATCCGCCGAACTTCTCCGCCAAGTTTTGACTGACTTTGAGGCGAAGGAAAATGCCAAGCACCCGCGCACCACTCAGAAAGTCGAAAACCTTCAAACTTATTTTATCGACCTCGTTCACAGCAAAGAGGTTCACGGAATTTCAATGCACCTTGTCGTTGCCGTCCTGTACTGTTTCTCGCTGGTTTACAGAACTTTGGTTGACATTCGCCTTCTCGGTTATAAGCTCGGCATTTCCGGCAAAGAAAAATTGAATTGCTACGTCATCAGCTTGGGCAACATCACGGTCGGCGGCACGGGAAAAACTCCGACGGCTCAGCGACTTGCAAGAGATATTCGCGACATGGGTTATCGCGTCGTCATTTTGAATCGCGGTTACCGGGCGAAGTGGAAGGGCGAAATAGGAATTGTTTCCGACGGAAAAAATTTGCACATGGACGCGGCGGAGGCCGGCGACGAGGCCTATATGTTGGCGAAACATTTGCCGAACGTGCCGGTTTTAATCGGTGCGGAGCGTTCGGTTACCGGTCGGTACGCGATTGAACATTTCGGAGCGGAAGTCGCAATTTTGGACGACGGCTATCAACATTGGCAACTTGTCCGCGATATGGATATTCTGCTTGTCGATGCGGTTAATGTTTTCGGCAACGGTCACGTTTTGCCGCGCGGAACTTTGCGCGAATCGATGTCGCATATCAGCCGCGCCGATGTTTGTTTGATAACGAAAGTTGATCAGGCGGAATCCGGAGCCGGCGAATACATTCGCGACACGGTACACAAATACAACGAGGCGGCGCAGATTGTGGAAAGTATTCATCAACCGCGCTGTTTCATGCCGCTCGCGGATTGGTTCGAGGACTTGTCACAGGACGGAATAGACGTTGAAGAAATTTCCGGCAAAAAAATTATGGCGGTCTCGGCGATAGGAAATCCGGCGTCGTTTGAAAGGACGCTTCGGGACTTGGGCGCGGTGCTGATTGAAAGTTTGCGCTACCCGGATCATCACGAATACACCATGAAGGAAATGAAGGATATTTTGCAACAGGCGGACGCTCTCGGCGCGGAAACAATCGTCGTTACCGAAAAGGACGCGGTTAAAATTCCGGAAGAGGTCGCGAAGGCAAAATGGAGTATCCCCATTTTCGTTATCTGCGTCGAAGTCAAATTCCAAACGGGCGGTCGGGAATTTAAAGATGAACTTCGCCGCCGGTTGAGTGATAAATTGGGCGACCGCGATAATTGCAAAAAATTTTTCGGGACAAGGACTGATTGACATGAAAACAATTTGCGTAATTCCGGCAAGGTATGCGTCCACGCGACTGCCCGGAAAACCTTTGAAAGACATTTGCGGCAAGCCCATGATTTGCCGGGTGTTTGAACGGGCGAAACTTGCGAAAAAAATTTCCGACGTGATAGTTGCGACGGACGACGAAAGAATTTTTCAAGCTGTAGAAGAAAATTCCGGGCGCGCCGTGATGACGCGGGCGGACCATAAAACCGGGACGGACAGGCTCGCGGAAGTCGCCGAAAAATTTCCCGACGTTGACGTTGTAATTAACGTGCAGGGAGATGAGCCGCTGATTGAAGGCAGTTTGATTGACGAACTCGTCACGGAGTTTGAGAAGGACGAACAACTTCAAATGGCGACGGTCGCAACGGAATTGCGCGAAGAATCCGACATGAAAAATCCCAACAACGTAAAAGTCGTGACGGACAAAAACAATGACGCGCTGTATTTTTCCCGGTCGTTAATCCCTTACCCGCGAAATTCCGGCAAGTCGAAAGTTTACAAGCACATCGGAATTTACGCTTACCGCAGAGAATTTTTGCTGAACTACTCGAAAACGGAACCGACGGCTTTGGAGCAGACCGAATCGCTGGAACAGCTCCGGGCATTGGAAAACGGTTATAAAATCCGGGTGATTAAGAGCGACTGCAAATTTATCGGCGTTGACACTCCGGAAGATTTGGAACTGGTGAATAAAATTTATCGCGAAGAAAAAATTTGAGGGATGAAACATGAACAAAGTTAAAATTCAAAATATCGAATTCGGCGGCGGGCAACTCGTCCTGCTTGCGGGTCCCTGCGTTCTGGAAGGTTTTGAACGCAGTTTGAAAATCGGGAAACGGGCGAAGGAAATTGCCGGCAACGTCGGTATCCCGTACATTTTCAAAGCGTCCTTCGACAAGGCGAACCGTTCATCTTTGCAAAGTCATCGCGGACCCGGCATGGAGGAAGGTTTAAAAATTCTCGCCGAAATTAAATCGGAATTGAACGTGCCGATTGTTACCGACATTCACGAAACTTATCAGGCGGAACCGGTTGCGAAGGTTGCGGACATCGTACAAATTCCGGCTTTTCTCTGTCGGCAAACGGATTTGCTTGTCGCCGCCGCGAAAACCGGCGCGGTCGTCAACGTCAAGAAAGGGCAATTCCTTTCCCCGAACGACATGAAAAATGTTGTCGAGAAGTTGGAAATGAGCGGCACGAAAAAAATTTTGCTGACGGAGCGCGGAAATTCTTTCGGCTACAACAATTTGGTCGTCGATATGCGCGGACTGCCGATAATGCGGAGTTTCGGTTACCCGGTAATTTTTGACGGGACGCACAGCGTACAACTTCCGGGCGGCGGCGGAAAAACTTCCTCCGGTCAGCGTGAATTTGTCGAATACCTGACGAGTGCGGCGGCGGCTGTCGGCATTGACGGACTTTTCCTTGAAGTCCACGACAATCCGGACGAAGCACTTTCGGACGGCGCGAACATGGTTTGCCTTGACAACTTGGAAAAACTTTTGACGAGAGTCCTGGCAATTCATCAGACTGTTAAAAAATTTTCATGACGGTGTTTGAAATGATAAAAGAAAGAGCAATAGAAACTTTAAAAATGGAAGCGGCGGCGGTGGAAAATTTAATTCCCCGCGTTGACGATGATTTTGTCGCGGCGGTTCAGTCGATTTTAAATTGTCAAGGGCGCGTCGTGGTCAGCGGTATGGGCAAGTCCGGACACGTCGGCAGAAAAATTGCCGCAACTCTCGCATCAACCGGAACGCCGGCATTTTTCATGCACCCCGCCGAAGCTTATCACGGCGATTTGGGAATGATAACGGAAAACGATATTGTTATCGCAATTTCCAACAGCGGCGAATCCTCCGAAATTGTGAATATCCTTCCGATAATTCGCAGGATCGGGGCGCAGATTATCGCGATGTGCGGCAGGAAAACTTCTTCGCTCGGCAGGAACAGCGACCATTTTATAAATATCGGCGTGGAGCGTGAGGCCTGCTCTCTGGGTCTTGCGCCGACTTCCTCGACGACGGCGACGCTTGCAATGGGTGACGCGATAGCAATGGCGTTGATGGACGAAAGAAAATTTACTTCTCAAGATTACGCCTTATTCCATCCGGGCGGCGCACTCGGCAGAAAACTTTTGCTTACCGTCGGTGATGTCATGCACAGCGGCGAAGACAATCCGATTGTAAAAATCGGCGCGACTGCCAAGGATGCGCTTTTTGAAATGACTGCAAAAGGTCTTGGCGCAGTATCGGTCGTCGATGAGATGTCGGCATAGTCACGGACGGAATTATTCGCCGGGCGTTGGAGAAGGATATAAATTTTATCGACGAACCGGTTGAACATATCATGCACAGCGACGCTTTGATTATCAGCGCGGACAAATTGGCGGCGGCGGCTCTCTCCGTCATGGAGAAACACAAGCCGCGACCGGTAACCGTTTTGCCGGTTGTCGATTCGGAAAAAAATCCCGTCGGCATGATTCATTTGACCGACTTGCTCAGCAAGGGTATCGTTTAAAAACGTCATGGAAAAATATAAGCCGACCTACGACTTGGAAGAGTTCAAGCGTTCAGATTTTATTATCACTTCAACGGCAGGAAACAACGCTCTTGAATTGGGATTCGAGCTTTCAGATGTTCGCATGGTAGTTTCGACCATGAAGAAAGAACATTTTTATAAATCCATGACTTCGTACAAAAACCATAAAGTTTGGCAAGACGTTTATCACGTTCCCTATGAAAATTTTGTTCTTTACGTCAAATTCACGAAGGAAATGCTTTCGGAGTTTACATTACTTTCGTTTAAGGAAAAATAAATTGGAGGTGCCGGCATGAGTAAAGATACATTGATTCACCCGGAAACCGGAGAAACTTTGCGGCGCGATATTCGTCCGTTTGAATTTGAGTATCGGGGCGTAAAAATAAAAGTCGATATGCCGGGTTGGTATCCGGAAGGCGACGGCGAAGCACTTTTTTCTCAGGAGGATATGGAAATTCCGTCAAGAGCACTTCACGAAGTAAAAGAAAGACTCCGGGAAAAATCGGATTACTTTGAATCTGACGAAAATATTTCGGAGGTACCGGCATGAGTAAAGATACATTGATTCACCCTGAAACCGGAGAAACTTTGCGCCGTGATGTTCGCTTAAGAGAATTTTCGTACAAGGGAGAAAAATTTGTCGTTGATATGCCGGGTTGGTATCCGGAAGGCGACGGCGAAGCAATTTTTTCGCAAAAAGATTTGGAAGTATCCGAAAATGAAGTTATGAAAATTGAGGCAAGACTCCGGGAAAAATCGGGGCATGAAAATTTTCAAACGTCGGGAGTTGCTTTTGCATGAATTTTTCAAGCGACGCAATAGAGCGTGCAAAAAAAATTAAATTGATAATTTTCGACGTGGACGGCGTTTTGACCGACGGCGGAATTTACATCGGGGAAAGCGGCGAACTTTTTAAATCGTTTCATTGTCGTGACGGCTTGGCGATAACCCTTGCTCACGAAGTCGGAATTAAAACCGCGATAATCACCGGACGCGAATCCGTTTGCACTTCCAACCGGGCGAAGGGTTTAAAAATTTCCGCCGTCAAACAGGGTTGCATGAACAAGCGCGGCGCATACAAAGACTTGAAAGCCGAATTGAATTTTCGCGATGAGGAAATTGCTTACATTGCCGATGATTTGATTGATTTGCCGGTACTCTTGCAAGTCGGTTTTCGTGCGGCTGTCGGCGATGCGGCTCCGGAAGTAAAATCTGTCGCTCATTACGTTGCAAAAGATTTCGGCGGGCGCGGTGCCGTCCGGGAAATTCTGGAATTTATTTTAAAATCTCAAGACAAGTGGGAAGAAATTATCCGGCGATACATGAGCGTCGCGGAGCCGGACGAAAATTTTTCAAACGTCAATCAATAAAAAAATTTCTTGGTGATTAAAAAATGTTGTACAATGCACTTATGATTCTGAGCAGAATAATCAGATTTCTCCCGTATGACCTGCTCCTTTTTCTCGGCAGAATTTTGGGAAACCTGTACTATCTGCTGGTAAAAAAACAGCGTGAACGTGCCGTCGCGCAAATGATGCCGGCTCTGCAAATTTCCGAACGGGAAGCGCGCAAACTCGTCAAAGAATCATTCGTGAACCTTGCGCGGAATATGCTGGAAATTTTATATATGCCGAATTTGGCGACGAAAAATTTGTCCGACTACGTCACGGTAGACCACCCGGAGAGAATCGAAAAGGTACTTGCCGAAGGACACGGAACGGTTGTTTTAACCGGACACGTCGGCACTTGGGAATGGATGAGCGGCGGACTTGCTTTAATGGGTTTCCCGATAACGGCGATCGCGAAACTGCAACCTAACCGGGATTATTCGCGGGCATTGGACGATTTACGGGCGACAGTCAAAGTTGAAATTTTCAATCGCGGGACAAGTGAATTGCTGGCGGCGGGACGTGCGCTGAAGAAGGGAAAAGTTTTGGGATTCCTCGCCGACCAAGACGCCGGACCGGGCGGAGCGTTTATCGACTTTCTCGGCAAGCCCGCATCAACTCCGATGGGACCCGCCGTGTTCTCAAAAAAATTCAATTCACCGGTTCTCCCGATGTTCATAATTCGCCAACCGAACGGCAGACACGTTATCGAAGTCCGGGAACCCATGCGCTTTGAAGATACCGGGAACACCGACGAAGATTTATTCCGGTTCACCGAAAAAATGACGCGGATTTTGGAAAACGTCATTCGCGAACACCCGACTCAATGGATTTGGTTTCAAAAGAGATGGAATACACCTATCGAGATGAAAAAAGAAAATAAACACCACACGGTGAAAAGTGAAAAAGCAGGTAGTCAGTAAATGGAACGTAAAGGCAAAATAATCGGCGGGATAATCTTATTGTTCTTCGTTTGCCTCGTCATTTGGACGATACGCACGACGCCGGACGCGCCGCCGCAAGATGATAAACTTGAAACTCCCAAGACAATGGAATACAGCGGCAACACGATTTCCGAAGAGAAGGACGGCAAAAAAATTTGGGAGCTCGATTCCGAAAAAATGGTCATCAACACGGAAACGCAGAAAGCCGAATTGGAACACTTAACCGGCAGATTTTATCAGGAGGAGGACAAAGTTTTAATCCTCGTTGCCGATAAAGGAACTTACGACCGGAACACGAAAGACATTCACGTTGAAGGCAACGTCGCCGTAGTTGACGAAGATTCCGGCGCGAAACTTGTCGGCGGCAAAGTCGATTGGCTGAACGAAAAAAATATGCTTATCGCGGCTGACGAAGTGAAAATTTCCAAAGACGATATGCGCGCCTTCGC
>CAJOFG010000091.1:8364-10947 GCA_905233965.1 uncultured Selenomonadaceae bacterium | reverse complement strand
TTTTTTCGGCACTTCGTCGGAGAAAACGACTTTCAAATTTTTTACGCCGAACTCTTTCAATTTTTTCCGCATGACTTTTGCAACGGGATCGACGGAAGTTTTATAAATGTCCGTGACTTTGAAACGTGTCGGATCAAGTTTATTCCCTGCGCCCATGCTGCTTATCAGCCGGATATTTCGCCGTTGACATTCGAGGACGAGATTTATTTTCGCCGTCATCGTATCTATCGCGTCAACAACATAATCGTAAGGGCAAATAAAAAAATCGTCGGCAAATTCGCCGGGCAGATAAAATTTTTGCACGGTGTCGATTTTTGCCGCCGGATTTATTTCCGAAATTCTTTCGCGCATGACTTCGACTTTCGATTTCCCGACCGTCGAGGTGAGCGAATGAATGTGCCGACACGCCCTGTTTCAATAGTGATAAGGTTCGCCGCGATTTATTTTGAACGCCCGGTAAATTTGTTCGACCAAAATCAGCCGCGCCATTTGATGTGTGAAAGTCATCGGCGACAAACTCATTCGGAAATCTGCCGCCCGTCGAATTTCTTCACTCAGCCCGAACGCTCCGCCGATTAAAAATGTAAAATTGTCTTCACCGTACAAATTCAGTCCGGCAATTTTTTTTGCAAACTCTTCCGAAGAAATTTTTTCTCCGCTTACGTCGAGGACGAAGAGCCGGGAATTTTTCGGGACGAGCGACAAAAGTTTTTTTCCTTCCTCGTCAATCGTCCGGCACTCCGGCACTTCGCGAATTTCGACTTTGGCAAACGGGCGCAACCTTTTTAAATATTCGTTCACGCCGTCGATTAAAAATTTTTCCTTCAGCTTGCCGACTGCAACTATCGTGATTTTCATTTCCGAAAAAAAATTTTTACTGTCGGGTTTGCGGCATTTCCTGAAGTTGGACGGAAACGGTTTGCTCTTTGCCGTCACGACTGTATTTGACTTTCACTGTGTCGCCGACTTTACGCGCCGCAATGTCCGTGCGAACTTCGGCAACAGAATTTACATCTTTATCGTCTATGCTCAAAATTATATCGCCGCGTTGAAGTCCGGCACGTCCTGCCGGCGAATCGATGCTGACTTGGAAAACGTAAACGCCTTTCTCAATCGAAAGTTGGTAACCGTAACGTGCGGCAGTCGGTTTGTCAAAAATCGTCACACCCAAATACGGTCTGGCAACGTAACCTTTTTCCATAAGCTCGTTGATGACTGTTTGAACCGTGTTAATCGGAATTGCAAACGCCATTCCTTCAACACCGCTCCGCGCAAGTTTCGCGCTGTTGATTCCGATAACTTCGCCGTCGGCATTGACAAGTGCGCCGCCGGAATTTCCCGGACTTATCGCCGCATCGGTTTGCAAAAGATTTACTCTTCTGTCGTTCAACTCAAGCGTGCGATTCAACGCGCTGATGACTCCGACGGTAACACTTCCGCGAAACTCCAAGCCCATCGGATTTCCAATCGCGATGGCCGGTTCGCCGACCATGACGTTATCCGAATTTCCGAATTGCGCCGTCGGTAAATCTTTCGCGTTGACTTTGACAACCGCAATGTCCGTAATTTCGTCCGCGCCGACCAATTCGCCGGCAACCGTGTTTCCGTCGGCAAGGGAAACAATCAATTCTTTCGCGCCGGCAATAACGTGATTGTTCGTGACAATGTATCCGTCAGCCCGGAAAATTACGCCGGAACCCACGCCTTCCGTTTCGACTTGCCGATTAAAAAAATCGCGCGCAACGGCTTTATTCGTTATGCCTACGACTGCCGGTCCGACACTTTTTGCCACACGAACCGCCGGAGTATTACGCGCGTCCGAAACTTGAGTATTCGCACCCGCCGCCTCCGTGACGGAATTTGATTTCGCTCCGTCGCCGTTCTCCGAAGTTTCCGACGAGCCGCAACCGCTGAAAGTGAGGAGCGAAAAAATCGCCGCCGCACAAATAAATTTGTCAAATTTTTTCAATTTCATTTCTCCAATACCTCCGAGAATAATTTTACTTTGCGGCAAGAAAAAAAACAAGCCGATTTTTTTTGCGACGTGACGCGGAACTTTTTTTCACCGGGCGAAACTTTTGAATTTGTCGTGCAGGATTATTCGCCGAAATTTAGAATTTTAAACCGGGTGATTTTATGACGGCTTTAATTGACTACGGCGCGGGAAATTTGTACAGCGTCGAGAAGGCTTTAAAATTTGTCGGCGACCGGTTTAATCCCGGTCATTCGCGAACAAATTGCGGAGAAAAAACCTTTGCTGGGAATTTGCGTCGGCTTGCAAATTTTGTTCGAGTCCGGCGAAGAATCTCCCGGTGTAAAAGGTCTGGGAATTTTCAAGGGCGAAGTGAAAAAAATTTGTGCGGGAGATTTAAAAATTCCTCACATGGGCTGGAACGCGATAAAATTTCCGAAAAAAAATTTCTCCTCCAAACTTTTGAAAAATTTGCCGGAGAAACCGTATTTTTATTTCGTCCACAGCTACCACGCCGCGCCGGAAGATAAAAATTTGATAACCGCCGTTACGGATTACGGGGAAGAAATTACCGCCGCAGCAGAATTTGAAAATATTTTCGCAACTCAATT
>CAJOFG010000091.1:0-8359 GCA_905233965.1 uncultured Selenomonadaceae bacterium | reverse complement strand
TGTCGGCTTGCAGGTTCTGAAAAATTTTGTCGAAATGTGAGAGGAGTTTTTTTGATGTTGATTTTACCGGCAATAGATATTCGCGACGGCAAATGCGTTCGTTTGACGCAGGGCGACTTCAACAAAGAAATTGTTTACTCGGAAAATCCGGAGGATAAAGCGGCGGAGTGGGAAAATGCCGGCGCGGAATTTTTGCACGTTGTCGATTTGGACGGAGCAAGGGAAGGTTCGCCGACAAATATTTTTGCGATAAAAAGAATTTTGGAGCGCGTGACCATTCCCATCGAAGTCGGCGGCGGTATTCGGACGCTTGACGATATGGAAAATTTGATTGATATGGGTGTTGAAAGAATTATTTTGGGAAGTGTCGCGGCGGAAGATCCGGATCTCGTTCGAGAGGCGGCTGAAGAGTTCGGCGAAAAAATTGTCGTCGGCATTGATGCGCGGGACGGAGTGGTTGCCGTTCACGGCTGGAACGATTTCGGCGCGATGAGAGCGGAAGAGCTTGCAATGAGTATCGGCGACTGCGGAATTTCCACAATCATTTACACCGATATTTCACGCGACGGAACCTTGACCGGGATAAACGCGGAACACACGGCGGAGATTGCGGAAAAATCCGGGCTGGACGTTATCGCGTCCGGAGGTGTCGCGTCGCTTGACGACATTCGCAAATTGAAAGAGTATGAACAATCCGGAATTGTCGGCGCGATTATCGGCAAGGCACTTTATGAAGGCGTGATAAATTTGGCTGACGCGATTAAAGCAGCCGGGTAAAAAAATTTTGGAAAAGGTTTTCATATGTTCGGGGGAAAAAATTCCGGCGCCGTAAAAGATTTGACAGTCGGCGAACCGGCAAAATTGATTTTCTGTTTCACGCTCCCGCTTTTGGCGGGAAATGTTTTCCAACAACTTTTCGGTTTCGTCGATACTTTGATTGTCGGAAGATTTTTGGGAGTTGAGGCTCTGGCGGCTGTCGGCTGTACCGGAAGTTTGATGTTTTTGATGCTCGGATTTATTTTCGGAATGACGAGCGGATTTTCGATTTACACCGGGCAGAGATTCGGCGCGAAGGATTACGCCGGCGTTCGTTACAGTACATTTGTGAGCGTCGTCCTTTCGGTGATTTCGTCGTTGCTTTTGGCAGTCGTCGGCGTATATTTTTGCCGGGAACTTTTGGAACTCATGCAAACGCCGGAAGAAATTATCGACGGAGCGTACAGTTTCATCGTGATAATTTACGGCGGGGTAATTTGTTTCCGTGATGTTGCAAATGCAGTCGAATTTACTTCGCGCACTCGGTGACAGCACCACGCCGACGGTCGTCCACGCGATTGCACTTTGCCTGAATATTTTGCTGGAGCCGGTCGCGATTATTTTTTTGGGGCTGGGTATTCCGGGTTCGGCGGGCGCGACAATTTTTTCGCTCATCATCGGCAACATTATGTGTTTCGTCCACATAAAAAGGAAAGTCCCGCTCCTGCATTTCACGCGTGAAGAATTTCGATTCGACAAGGCGGTTATCGTCGAACATTTGCAACTCGGTTTGCCTATGGGCTTTCAATCGTCGATCATTGCGATCGGCGCAGTTGTTTTGCAAATTGCTTTAAACGGACTCGGACCGGTTGCGGTTGCGGCTTTTGCCGCCGCTCACCGTGTGGACGGAATTGCGGTAATGCCGATGATGTCTTTCGGCGTTGCGATTGCGGCGTATACGGCTCAAAATTTCGGTGCGCAAAAATTTGACAGGATAAGCGACGGCGTGAAAAAAACAATTTGGATGTCGTGTTCGTTCAGTTTTGTTGCGGCGGCGTTCAACATTTATTTCGGCGACGACGTTATAAAACTTTTCGTCGGCGCGGAGCAGACAACGATTATCGAGTACGGACGACTTTATCTGGTTGTCAGCGGCGTTTGTTACTGGGTCTTGTCGTTGCTCTTCATTTTCCGATTCACGCTTCAAGGTTTGGGAAAAAGTTTCGTCCCGACTTTCGCCGGGCTGATGGAATTGGCGATGAGAATTGTTGCCGCATTTTTCCTGGTGGAATATTGGGGTTATCTCGGCGCGTGTCTTGCGTCACCGATGGCTTGGATCGGCGCGTGTCTTCCTCTGGCGATTGCATTTTTCATAACGCGGAAAAAAATGCTGTTGCCGCAAAATTGAATACGGTACAAAAAAAACGTACAACCTTTTTAGAGGTTGAACTTGTCAAAAAAAAGCAGACAACTCTTTTTTGAATTGTCTGCTTTTACTTTACCGGTTCACTCCCAAAATGAGGAGAAGATTAATTTGTGTGATTGTGCCTTGACTTAATGACATTGCCGATAAGTCGAGCGGCTTTTTATTTTTTTATTCTGCCGATGAAAAAAATTCTTTTACACGGCGAAAAATTTTAATACGGATTAAAGTTGCGGACCTGCGGGAACAAGTGCTTTGCCTGCCGCGTTGTATTCGTATTTCTTGAAGTTTTTGATGAAACGTTCGGCAAGGTCTTTTGCTTTTCTCTCCCACTCTGCCGGATCTGCGTAAGTGTCTTTCGGGTCGAGAATGTTTGTTGCGACACCTTCCAATTCGGTCGGCACTTCGAGATTGAAAATCGGAATTTTTTTCGTCGGAGCAGTTTTAATCGCGCCGCCGAGAATCGCATCGATAATTCCGCGTGTATCTTTAATCGAAATGCGTTTGCCGCTGCCGTTCCAGCCGGTGTTGACGAGGTAAGCTTTCGCGCCGCTCTTTTCCATTCTCTTTACGAGTTCTTCCGCATATTTCGTCGGATGAAGTTCGAGGAACGCCTGACCGAAGCACGCGCTGAAAGTCGGAGTCGGTTCGGTAATTCCGCGTTCGGTGCCGGCAAGTTTCGCGGTGAATCCGCTGAGGAAATAATATTTCGTCTGTTCGGAAGTGAGAATCGAAACCGGAGGAAGAACGCCGAATGCGTCCGCGCTGAGGAAGATAACGGACTTTGCCGCCGGTCCGTGACTGTCCGGGCGAACGATATTTTTAATGTGGTAAATCGGATAGCTGACGCGGGTATTTTCCGTCACGCTCTTGTCCGCGAAATCAATTTTGCCGTCCTTGTCAACGGTGACGTTTTCGAGGAGTGCGTCGGTTCGGACTCTTTGTCAAGGTTGATGACTTTTGCATAGCAGCCGCCCTCAAAGTTGAACACGCCGACATCGTCCCAGCCGTGCTCGTCGTCGCCGATGAGAAGGCGTTTCGGGTCGGTGGACAAAGTGGTTTTGCCGGTGCCGGAAAGTCCGAAGAAAATCGCGGTGTTTTCGCCGTTCATGTCGGTATTCGCAGAGCAGTGCATCGCGGCAATTCCTTTCAGCGGGAGGAAGTAATTCATCATGCTGAAAAGACCTTTTTTCATTTCGCCGCCGTACCAGGTGTTGAGAATAACCTGCTCTTTTGTGGTGACGTTAAAGACGGTCGCGGTTTCGGAATTGATGCCGAGTTCCTTCCAATTTTTGACTTTTGCTTTCGAGGCATTGTAGACGACGAAATCCGGCTCTTGGTCAAATTCCGCCTGATTTTTCGGACGGATAAACATATTCGTTACGAAATGGGCTTGCCAGGCAACTTCGACGATGAAACGAATTTTCATGCGGGTATCTTTATGAGTGCCGCAGAATCCGTCAACAACGTAAAGTTTTTTGTTTGAAAGTTCTTCGATGGCAAGTTTTTTCAAAGCCGCCCAACTTTCCGGGCTGACTTTTTTGTTGTCGTTCGGATATTCGGGAGTAGTCCACCAAATTTCTCCGGGTGCGCCTTCCTTCGTCGTGTCGTCGTAAACGATAAATTTATCTTTGGGGGAGCGACCGGTGTAAATGCCGGTCATGACGTTGATTGCGCCGAGCTCAGTTTCCTGTCCCACGTCGAAGCCTTCAAGACCGGGTTTGGTCTCCTCGTTGAAAAGTACTTCGTAAGTGGGATTGTAGACGACTTCGGTCGTGCCGGTGATGCCGTACTTCGTCAAATCCATCATTGCCATTAAGATCATCCTTCCTTTAATTTTTAAAAATTTTTCTTGTATTTTTTTCAAGCAACAAATTATTATTCGCGTTTTTGTCTTAAATTCCTTGCGCGAAAAAAATATATTTCAAATTTTAAAACCTGTGTGATATAATGTGCCGAATTTATTGCCGGAAGTTTTTACCGGCGTGATGAGAATTTCAAAACGGAAAGGAGTTCTGAAAAAATGAATTTGAAAAAATTTGCCGGTATTTTATCTTCATTGGTCTTGACCGGCGCATTGTTCACCGGTTGCGGCGGCGATTCCGGGCAAGACGTTTCCGATACCGGCAAATCCGTCAGACTCGGAATGATTGCCCATTTGAATGCAAGCGAACAAAAGCTGGAGGAAATTTTAAAACAAGTCGCACAGAAAGCCGACGTAAAAATTCCCGGTTATACGGTAACTTATTTCAAAAATTTGAGTTCAATGCAAATGGGCTTGGAGTCCGGCAGCATTGACCAAATGAGTACTTATCAATCCGTCGCCGATTATCTTACGGCGCGGAAACCGGAATATGTTCCCGCCTCGAATTTCGTCATGAAATTGTCCGACTCGTTTTGTTTCGCTGTCAAAAAAGATGACGAAGAGTTGAGAAAATCAATCGACAATGTTATCGACGAAATGAAAAAGGACGGAACACTTGATCAGTTGGTCAAAGAATATATCACCGACTTGAAAAAAGATTCGGAGCCGCCGGCAGTTTCGATTCAAAAATTCGACGGCGCGGAAACAATCAAAATTGCGGTTACCGGAGATTTGCCGCCGCTCGACTTGGTTCTTCCCGACGGAAAACCGGCCGGATTCAATACGGCTCTTTTGGCTGAAATCGGCAAACGACTTCAAAGAAATATAGAGATCGTACACGTTGACAGCGATTCGCGTGCCGCGTCCCTCGCGTCCGGTGCCGCCGACGTTGTCTTCTGGGCGATCCTCCCGATTGACGAAAGACCTGCCGATATGGATACGCCGGAAGGTATTTCGTTGACCGAACCTTACTTCAGCGATAAAATCGTTCATCTCAGTCTTAAAAAATAATTTTTAAATCAAGGAGATATTTGGAGTTATGTTGAAAAAAATTTTTTCTGTCCTCATGCTCTGCATTTTTTCCGGCGTACTTCTCACCGGTTGCGGAGAGGATAAACCGGCACCTCCCGAAGTCAAACTCGGTATGCTCAAGCACATGAACGCCGGCGAAAAAGATTTTAATGATTTTGCAAAAAAAGTCGGCGACGTTCTTTCCTTGAATTTCACCACATTCGATCCGGTTTTCTACGACAGTTTAAATTCGATGATTTCCGGCTTGCAGTCCGGACAGGTTCAAACCGTCAGCACCTATGACTGCGTTGCAAAATATTTGAAAGCCGAAAATCCGGACGTTGAACTTTTGCCGAACGACACTTTGGAATTTATCGACGCGTTCTGTTTCGCCATGCGTGAGGACGATAAAGATTTGCAAAACGACCTTGACAGAGCGATTCGCGAAATGCAAAACGAAAATATTTTGGAAGATTTGTCCGAAAAATATATTGAAAAAATCGACGATAAAAAAGAAATTCCGAACGACGTGACAATTCCCGAAAGACCGAACGAACCGACAATCAAAGTTGCCGTCACCGGCGATGTGCCCCCGCTTGATTACGTTGACGCGCAGGGAAAACCGGCCGGCTTTAACGTCGCGCTCATGGCGGAAATTTCAAGCCGGATTCACAGAAATATCGAATTTGTTCACATAGACAGCGGAGCCCGTGCGGCGGCTCTTTCCTCCGGGAAAGTCGATTTGATTTTCTGGGCTGTTGTTCCCTCAAGTCAAATTATTCCTTCCAATGCGGACAAACCCGACGGCGTAATTTTATCGACTCCTTACCACAGAGAAAAAATTATGCACGTCAAATCCGGAAAGTAATTTGCAAAAAAATATTTTGACGGAGTTGGGTCGGACTGAAATTTTTTTCCGGCTCAACTTTTTAAATTACGAGGGGTAAAATTTTGGAATTTATTTCACTCATACAAAAAATTTTTTTCGACGGCGGAGCGTGGCTGACGATTTTAAAAGGTCTCGGCGTTACGGTTCAAATTTCTTTGCTCTCCGTAATTTTCGGCACGATTTTGGGCGCGGTGATTTGTTCTTTTCGCACGGGCAAAATTCGTCCGCTGAAGATCTTCGCGAAATTTTATGTCGCCGTGATTCTCGGTTCGCCCGTTTTGATGTTGCTGATGCTTTTCTTCTACGGAATTTTTGCGCGGAGCAACATTTCGCCGGTAACCGTCGCCGTCATAACTTTTTCAATGCATACGGCGGCACACGTCGCGGAAATTTTGCGCTCGGCGTTGATGTCTGTTGATGTCGGACAAGTTGAAGCGGCAAGGACTTTGGGTTTTTCAAAAATTCAGGCGTTTAAACTCGTCACGCTCCCGCAGATTACAAAAATTTCAAAACCGGTTTACCAATCGACGATAATAAATTTGATTCAGTGGACAAGCGTCGTCGGCTACGTCACGATAACCGACTTGACACGCGTCATCAATACGACGGCGGCGCGGACAATGCAACCGATGATAACGATAATCGGTGGAATGTTAATCTATCTCGCGCTGGCTTATCTTGTTCGCGGAATTTTTGCGTTGAGCGATTACAAAAAGCGGGACGGTGAAACGGAATGAGTGTTATTGAAATTCGCGGACTCAACAAATCTTTCGGCGACCTTGAAGTTTTGCGCGACGTAAATTTTTCCGTCGAAGAGGGAGAGCGGATTGTAATTATCGGCGGCTCCGGTTGCGGCAAAAGTGTTTTCCTCCGTTGCATTGAACTTTTGGAAATTCCGGACGCGGGAAATATTTTTATCGACGGCGAAGAAATTACCGCGCCGGGCGTTGACATTGATAAAATTCGCCGGAAGATGGGAATGGTTTATCAGCGGTTCAATCTTTTTTCAAACATGACGGTTATGGAAAATCTTTGCGTCGCGCCGATTAAACTTTTGAAAATGCCGAAAGCCGACGCGGAAAAAAAAGCGCGCGAATTACTTTCGACCGTCGGCTTGCTGTCGAAGGAAAAAAGTTATCCGTCCGTTTTGTCCGGCGGTCAGCAACAGCGAATTGCAATTTGCCGCAGCCTGATGATGAATCCGAAAGTAATTTTGTTCGACGAACCGACAAGCGCACTTGATCCGACGATGGTCAGCGAAGTCCTCGCGGTTATCCGAATGTTGGCGAAAAAAAATTTGACGATGATTATCGTCACTCACGAAATGAATTTTGCGCGGGAAGTCGCAACGAAAGTTTTGTTCTTCGCCGACGGAGGAATTTACGAACAGGGAACGCCGGAAAAAATTTTCGACAACCCGGAGCGTGAAAAGACGATTGCATTTATTCGCCGGCAAAAATATTTTCATTACGAAGTTACCGATTACGATTTCGCACTTCTCGACCTTCCGGAAATGCAGGGACGAATCGAAAATTTTGCGGAGAAGTACGGGCTTGCCGAAAAATATTATTTGCGCGTCCAGCTTTGTTGCGAAGAAATTATTCAGCTGATGTTGCGGGGTTGTTATGAAAAAAATTCCGAAGTCAAATCGGAAATTATGATAACCTACACCGAAGCGACCGGAAATGCGGAATTGCAGTTGACTTGCGGAGGAAAAAATTTCAATCCGCTGTCCGACGAAAATTTTTCCGACGATGATATTTCCGCAACGATTTTAAAAAACTCCGCCGAAAATTTTTCTCACTCTTACGAAAACGGACTGAACAAAATAAAATTCACCGTCAAGAATCCGGAAAAATAACCGTCATCGGCGTGCGTTCGTCTTTACCGACACACCCTAAACTTTGCAAAATAAAAAAACTCCGACGTTGCCGCCGGAGTCCGCGTTTTTTGTGAGGTCTGCCGCCTGACCTTTCGGGCTCTTCGTCTAAATATTTCTTGCAAAAATCGGTGTGAAATGATATATTGTCTGCAGTGGAAGGCAAGGCTAAACCAATAAAAAAAGACTCGGTCGGCTACCGGGTTCTTTTATTTTATGGCGCTTGTAAATTTTACTTGTTTGTGTTATATTTTTTACGCAGTGAACATATGCAGTCCAAAAAGGAAGTCCCCGACCGTCCAATCGGGGCTCTTTTATTTTATGACGCTTGTAAATTTTATTTTTGTGTGTTATATTCCGGATGCAGTAATCAATCGTAATCCAAAGGAAAGACCCGACTGACCATCGGGCTTTTTATTTTGTGTTGACTTAAAATTTTTTCCGGATTATAATTCAGGCAAATAAAAAACCTCCGCCCGAACAAGCGGAGGTGGCACCGAGCGACAGCCGAAAGAAACGGAAAGCGTTTTGAGAGAA
>CAJOFG010000090.1:1265-6552 GCA_905233965.1 uncultured Selenomonadaceae bacterium | reverse complement strand
TAATTTTTTATTTGCTTAAGCAGGAGTGAAGGGGATTATGGTAGAATATAAAAAGGTTAAGCGGGAAGGAGAGATTGCCGTGCGGAAGGTACGCATCACGGTCATGCGGAAGGCTTGCTACCATGAATTGATGGAGAAGTACGAGAATCCCATCGAACACGCTTGCGACATGGAGGAAGGGCAAGTGTTTGTAGCTGATGGTTGGCAGCGTCCAGACGGCTTGTGCGAAAGCGCATGGGAGTCAATGTCACCATTTGTCATGGGACTTGCCCACGGAGCGGAGGATTTCTATGATGGCTGGATGAAGAATCCCCGCTCGGCTATGATTTCCTGCAACGACGGATTTCGCCCGGTCAGCTTTTTGTTGGAGGCGATGAATGAATCATGATGGCGGTAGCAATGGAGTTGATATGAGCATCTCCAAATCATAATTGAATTAGGAAAGGAATTTTGCTATGAAGAATTTATTTACTATAATTTTGTTGTGCTGCTTATTATCTGCAATGCTCACAGGATGTGGTTTTGTGGCGAATACAAATAAAGGTGGCGATTCGCCTGCACAGGCTGCGGAATCCGCAAACGGTACGGACAGGTCAGCAACATCATTCAAATATGGTCTCGGCGAATGGTCGGATCTCGTCTTTTCCTATGACGGCGGTAAAATGAATTACAGCGTTTATCTTCCGGCGGGATATGATGGCAGTGAAAAACTCCCCCTCATCACCTATATTCCCGATGCGACATACGCAGGAAGAACGCTCACGGATTTGAAGGCAGCGCAATGTCCAAAAGCATGGATTACAGAAGAAAACATGAAGAAAAATCCTTGCATATTTCTGTTGATTGAGATAGCAGACGGCAATTCCAATATTTCAGATACCGCTTCTGATGTTTCCCGTGTTGTTCCGATTATTGACGAGGTAATCTCAAAATATGCCGTGGATGAGAAAAGGCTTTATCTTACCGGGCAGTCTATGGGGGGCATTTTTGACTTTGCCATAAACGATGCCTATGCAGATAAATTTGCCGCCACCGTATATGTGGGGTGTCAGCCGGGGGGAGACCCTTATGATAATCAATTCAACAGCATAGTGTCCAACAAAAAATACATCAATCAAAAATTTGTATATATAACCTCTGCAAAAGATGCTAAAGCTCCGCGAGGACAGGAAGCAATAATGAAAGTGCTTGACGAGAACGGCATCGCATACGGATTGCTCACGGATGCAGACCATGAGGGAGGAGAACGGACGGAAAGTGCCGTTCTGGATGTTTTGAACAAGGGACATAAGCAAAACTTCATTCAGTTTACACAGGTGGCTGATGGCAGTCCTGCCGGGGAGCATATGGCAAGTTTTCAATTCTCGTACAATGTGAATGCCATTTATCAATGGCTGACCGCGCAAAATAAGGAATAATACTCCGTAACGATGAACCCTAAATCGTTATGAGGCTTTTTTATAAAAAATGTTTCAGCAAGGCAAGTTTTAAAAATATTTGACGTAACAGGCAAAAAAATAAACCCGATCGAAGTTTTGAATTTCGACCGGGTTTTTAATTCGTTTACGTCGGGAAAAAATTTTTACGAAATGGTTGCGATGTAGTCTTTAATCTTGTCGCCGTCTTCCATTTCCATGACTTTGTCGAGAATTTCTTTCGCACGTTCGGAAGTGATGTTGCGGATACGTTCTTTGACTTTCGGAATGGAAGGAGCACTCATGGAAAGTTCTTTAATGCCCATTGCCATGAGGATAATCGCGGCGTTCGGGTCGGAGGCCATCTCACCGCACATACCCGCCCATTTGCCTTCTTTGTTCGCGGATTCGATTGTGCGTTTGATGAGCCGGAGAACGGCCGGATTGAAGTGATTGTAAAGGTAAGCGATTTGAGCGTTGCCGCGATCGACTGCCAAAGTGTATTGAACGAGATCGTTTGTGCCGATGCTGAAGAAGTCAACATATTTTGCAAGAACCGGAGCCATGACCGCAGCCGCCGGAGTTTCAACCATGATACCGACTTGGACGCTGTCGGAATATTCTTTGCCCTCTTGAACGAGTTCGCGTTTCGCCTCTTCGACAAATTCTTTCGCCGCGAGGAATTCGCTGACGTTGATAACCATCGGGAACATGATCGCCGCTTTGCCGTAAACGCCGGCGCGGAGAATTGCCTTCAACTGCGGCATAAACAAATCTCTGCGTTGCAAACTGATACGAATTGCGCGGTAACCCAAGAACGGATTTTCTTCTTCGCCGACTTGAATGTAGGGAAGGGGTTTGTCACCGCCGATGTCCATTGTACGAATGACGCAAAGTCCTTCGCCGTGAGTGACGGTCGCGCATTTTTCGACAGCCGCTTTATATTCTTTGAATTGGTCTTCTTCCTGCGGAATGTCCTGTTTGCCCATGAAAACAAATTCGGAACGGAAAAGTCCGACACCGGTCGCGCCGAAGTTTTTGATTGCCGCATCGGCATCTGCCGGCGAACCGATATTTGCGACGAGTTCGACTTCTTTGCCGTCCAAAGTTTTCGCCGGAAGAGTTTTGAGTTCCGCATAATGCGCTTTGAGTTCTTCCTGCTTTTTGATTTTTTCGTCGTAAGCTTCGCGCTCTTTTGCGGAAGGACGAATCAAAATGTCGCCGGTTTCGCCGTCGAGAATTGCGGGATCTCCGTCAGCCATTTGTTCAATCGCATCGCCTACGCCGACAACGGTCGGAATTGCGCGGGTCTTTGCAATGATAACGGCGTGAGCGGTTGTGGAACCTGCGCCGAGAATAACGCCGGCGATTTTGTCCGTCGGAAGTCCGGCGATAACGGAAGGTTCGATTTCTTTACCGGCAACGATAACTTTTCCGGCGATCTCCGGCTCTTTAATGCCGAGCAAATGTTTCGCGATACGTTTTCCCACGTCGCGCATATCGACGGCACGACCTCTGAAATATTCGTCCTCCATCGCTTCAAACATTTGCGCGTTTGCTTCGTAAGCGTTGAGGACGGCTTTCGGAGCGTTTCCGGTTTCTTCGATTTCTTCGTTGACTTTTTCGCTGATTGCCGGGTCCTCAATCAAAAGACGATGCGCCTCAAGAATACCGGCTTGCTCTTTCAGACCTTTTGCCTGCATATCTTCGATTGTCTTTTTGAGATTGTCGGCAACCGTCATGAGAGCGTTTGCGGCTTTTTTCTGTTCGGCAGACTTCGTGCCGGGTTGATAATTTACGAGGAAACTGTCAAGGTTCTGACCTGCAAGCAAAATTGAACCGACGGCAACGCCGGAAATTACGCCTTTACCTTTGATTTTATCTGCCATAAATTTTTCCTCCGTTCAATTTTTGATTAATACCAAAAAGGAGGCGGTCTGAACCCCCTCCCTGCCGAAAGTTTTCCTTATAAAATTTTACTCTTCACCGAATTTGTTATCAACGAGTTCTTTCAAAGTATTAACGGCATCCGCTTCGTCCGGACCGTCAGCCGAAAGAGTAATTTCGGTGCCTTTTGTCAAGCCCATGCTCATGATCATGAGAATGCTTTTTGCGTCAACGGTCTTGCCTTTTGCTTTGATTTGAACTTTGGATTTGAATTTCGATGCGGTCTGAACGAACAGCGACGCCGGGCGCGCATGAATACCGGTTTTGTTTTCAATGGTGGTTGTTGCTTCAGTCATTTAAAACCCTCTCCCATCTCTTAAAAAAGCTGAATAACGACTGTTGCACACGGCAACTTCAATTTCTTTCGATAAACTTTTCGCCGTGCTTTCATTTTTTCCTGCCCGTTAAAAAAAAATTCGTAAAAAATTTTCAAAAAATTTCTTACGATTGATTTTGCGCCGCAAAAAAAATTATTTCAAAAATTGTTCGACGGCTTTATTGAATTGTTCGACGGCTTTTTCGTCTCCGTTTTTCACCGCGTCGATTATGCAATGCTCCATGTGGTCTTTTAAAATTATTCTGCTCACCGCTTTTATCGCGGCATCGACTGCGGAAAGTTGAGTCAAAACTTCGGAGCAGTCCCTGCCGTCCTCAATCATTCTTTTCGTGGATTCAAGATGTCCGATGAGCCGCGCCATTCGATTTAAAACCGCTTTTGTATGTGTGTGCCGGTGTTTGATTATCGTTCCGTCCGGCAAAATATGTTCGTGTTCGCCGCTCATAAATTTCCTCCGCAAACTTTTTTTACTCGCCGATAATCCTGACTTCCGGGTTGAGTGTAACGCCGTGCGCCTCGTAAACCCGTTTTTTTACTTCGTCGATGAGTTGCAAAACGTCGTCCGCCGTCGCTCCTCCGGCATTGACGACAAATCCCGCGTGCTTTTCGGAAATCATTGCGCCGCCGACGCGCAAACCTTTCAAACCGGTTTTGTCAATCAAAGTGCCGGCAAAATATCCGCGCGGTCTTTTGAATGTACTTCCCGCGCTCGGAAGTTCCAAAGGTTGCTTGCTCTCCCGGCGGGCGGTGAAGTCGTCCATTTTATTTTTAATTTCGTAATAATCGCCGGAAGTCAATTCCAATTCGACTTCGCAAATCGCGCAATCGTTCCGCTGAAAAACACTTTGACGGTAACCGAAATCCAAAACGTCGCGCCCGAAATTTAAAAGTTCGCCGGACTTGGAAACGGCTTTCACGTTCGCGACGATATTTTTCATTTCCCCGTCGTAAGCTCCGGCGTTCATGAAAACCGCGCCGCCGATACTGCCGGGGATACCGACCGCAAATTCCGTGCCGGACAAATAATTTTTCGCGGCGAATTTTGAAACATCGGCAAGTTTCGCACCGGCGCCGGCAATAATTTTTTTCCCGGCAACTTGAATGTTTCCGAAAAATCTGTCGCTGAATTTCATCACCGCGCCGCGAATACCTTTGTCGAGAACCAGGACGTTAGAGCCGTTGCCCAAAATTGTCAGCGGAATTTTAAATTCGTCAATCAGTTTGAAAACGTCCGCAACTTCGCCGGGCGTTGACGGAAAAATCAAAACGTCGGCGGCTCCCCCGATTTTGAAAGTGGTATGTTCGCTCATCGGCGCGTGAAAAATAAATTGCTCCGGTCTCAAAATTTTTCTGAGTCCGGCTTGAAATGATTCTTCCCAATCCATCAAAAAAATTATCCCTCCGATTCTTTGAGGGCAGAAATTGTCGCGGCGAGCGACTCCGAATTTTCCGCGTTGAGACTTTTAATTTTTCTGTCGATTCTCTTGTTGAACCCGCAAAGAGTTTTTCCGGGTCCGCATTCGACGAAAATTTCCGCGCCGAAATTTTGCATGGACTTAACGCAGTCAATCCATTTAACCGGATGGTC
>CAJOFG010000090.1:0-1117 GCA_905233965.1 uncultured Selenomonadaceae bacterium | reverse complement strand
GGAAGAACGACGGCTTTTTTCGCGCCGGCTTTCTGCAAAATTTCAACTGCGGCTTCGACACCTTTTACCGTGCCGGCAATGACGACTTGTCCCGGGCAGTTGAAGTTTACCGCTTGGACTTCGCCGGCTTTCGACGCGTCCGCGCAGGCATTTATAATCGTTTCGTCGTCAAGACCCAAAATTGCCGCCATTGAACCTTCTCCGACCGGCACCGCCTCCTGCATAAATTTTCCGCGTTTGTGAACCAAAAGCACCGCGTCCCGGAATTTGAGTGAACCCGCCGCGACGAGCGCGGAATATTCGCCGAGACTGTGACCGCCGGCGATGTCCGGAGTAATTCCTTCCGCTTTGAGAAGTTCCGAAACGATGACGCTGACAATCAAAATTGCCGGTTGAGTGTTCGCGGTAAGTTTCAAATCGTCGGCAGAACCTTCAAAGCACATTTTTTTTATCGAGTAACCGAGCACGTCGTCCGCTTCGTCGAAAAGTTTTTTTGCCACGTCGTAATTGTCGTAAAAATCTTTTCCCATTCCGACGGCTTGCGCGCCTTGTCCGGGAAAAACAAATGCAATCTTGCTCATGAAAAAAATCTCCTTCGTCAAAAAATAAAAATCGCAACCCGCATTAAAAAAATTTTTTTGCGGACTGCGAATTGCGAATCACAAATAATTTTTCTGCAAATCCGCAACGGCTTGAGGTACGCCGTTTACAATATCTTCAATAATTTCTTTAACCGTCTTGATGTCGTCGAGCATACCGGAAATTTGTCCTATCATGACGGAACCGTTTTCCACGTCGCCTTTGTGAGTTGCGAGGTGAAGTTTGCCCGCGCCGAGTTTCTCCAATTCTTCCGGCGATGCTCCGGCGGTCTCCATTTCCTGGAAAGTTTTGGTCAACTTGTTTGCAATTACTCTGACCGGGTGACCGAGCGTCCGACCGGTGACGACCGTCGAACGATCTTTTGCTTTGAGGACGATATTTTTATAATTTTCGTGCGCGATACATTCTTTGCTGAGAACAAAACGCGTTCCCATTTGAATTGCATGAGCACCGAGAGCGAACGCCGCAGCCATTCCGCGTGAGTCGGCAAAACCGCCCGCCGCGATAACCGGCACGT
>CAJOFG010000089.1:1484-6774 GCA_905233965.1 uncultured Selenomonadaceae bacterium | reverse complement strand
TTTGTCCGGCGATTATTTTTTTTGTTCGTAATTTTAAATCTCATGCTGATACATATAGTTTCCTTCACCGGGCTGTTTGATATGGTTTTCGACTATCGAAAAAAATTTACAAAAGATTGATAAGGAGTTGTCCTCATGCCCAGACATTTGTCGTCGTGGCCGGATTTGGTGATACAGCTTTCCGTTCTGCTGATAATGACCGTCATACTTTCACAATACAATCGTTATCTTGCGGCGATAGTTTTCGTCGTCTGGCTTGTACTCGCTCTGTTTTCCCGCGAACGGCAAAAAGACCGGGTGAAAAAATTTCAAGAGTACTGCGAAAATGTGATAGCCGGCAGCGAAAAGATAATGCATTACGCCATGAAAAATATTCCTCAAGCCGTCATGGTCATCGACGAGGACGGACGGCTGGAATGGTTCAACGAATTGACACGCGGATTTTCTTTGACGGAGCCGCGTCAGGGAATGTTCCTTGACGAATTTTGGAACGGAATTTTGCACGAAGAAGTTTTGGAGTCGGTGCGAACGGACGACTCCGGACTTTTGGGCGAAGGAAGTTACGTTGCAAAGACCGTGCAAAAAGATGTCATGGACGACGGCGAACCGATAGAAATGGTTCGTTATTTCCGCGTCCGTTACAAGCAAATGGAAATAAATGATCCGTACCCTCCGCTCGTCGTCATGTTCATCATGGAAATTACAAATCACGAAAAATTGAAGATCGAATACAACCGTAGCCGGACAGTCATAATGTACATTCAGGTTGACAACTACGACGAAATTGTGCGCGGTCTGAATGAGGCGGAAAAAACCGCGTTAATGCTCTCCGTCAGCGAAACTTTGGAAAAATGGATGGAGTCGCTCTCAGGATTTATTCGCCGCGTTTCGACCGAATTATTTGTCGTCGTTCTCGAACAATATTTTTTGGAAAAAGCGATTGCGGAAAAATTTATCGTTCTCGACAAAGTCCGGCAGATAGTCAGCAAAAACGGAATACCGGTTACTTTGTCAATCGGAATTTCGGTTGCCGACAAAAGGTCTTACAATCAATCCATGGCGGCACTCGGCGAAGAGGCGCAAGAAAAATTAAATTCGGCACTTTCACGCGGCGGTGACCAGGTTGCAATAGACATTGACGGTAAGCCGCAATATTTCGGAGGACGTGCGGCGGCTGTCGAAAAACACAATCGGGTTCGCGCAAGAGTCACGGCAAATTCTCTGCACGAATACATGGAGAACGCCGACGAAATTTTTATCATGGGTCATTCACGCGAGGACTTCGACTCGTTCGGTGCGGCTGTCGGTATCGCCGTCATGGCGCGGCATTTGAAAAAACCGGTTCATGTAGTTTTGAGCAACTACACGGAGAGTATCGGAAAAATCACAGAACAATTTCGCAAAGACAAAAGTCCGTTCTACGAAAATCTTTTCGTGAAGATGGACGACTTGGAAGTCCCGACTTCGTTGGAGCCGCTCCTCGTCGTCGTCGATACTCACATTCCGAATTTGGTTGCCGCGCCGGCTCTGCTTGAAAGGATTCCTCAAGTCGTCGTGATAGATCATCATCGCAAAAGCGACAACGTGATAAAAAATCCGGTGCTGTTTTATCATGAGCCGTCCTCAAGCTCCGCGTCCGAACTCGTTACCGAACTCTTGATGTACTTCGACGACAGAGTGAATATCGGGAAACTTGCGGCGACTGCTCTTTACTCCGGAATAGTCGTCGATACAAAAAGTTTCGTCATTCAAACCGGCGTGAGAACTTTTGACGCGGCGGCTTACCTCAGACGAAACGGCGCAGATCCGGTTGTCGTCCGCGAACTTTTCATGTCGGATTACGAAACGGCGGTCGCGCTCGCAAAGGCAAAATCTCATTCCGCATATTACGAAGGCGGCTTGGTTGTTTCCGCGATGCCGAAATTGATTCCGAACATTCAAGCCATAGCCGGACAGGCGGCTGACTCTTTGCTGACGATTGAAAATGTTCGCATGACGATAATTCTTTTCCAAATGAAAGATGATGTCGTCGGAATAAGTGCGCGCTCCGGCGGAAATTTGAATGTTCAAGTCATCATGGAAAAATTCGGCGGCGGCGGTCACCAAAATGTTGCCGGCGCACAAGTCCGAAATACAAATATCATAGAGTTGGAACAAAAAGTAATTGAAGTTGCGAAGGCTTACATAGCCGAAACTGACAGGGAAACGGAAGAAACAAAAGCCGGTTAATTTTTTCCGGCAAAGTGACATAAAAAAACGCGGCGAATCGGTTCGACGGTCGAACACTTCGTCGCGTAAATTATTTGTCAACTTTTAAAAGTTGTCGTGCAGGATTATTCGCCGAAATTACAAACAGACAAATTCGGAAACCGAGAAGTAACGTATGCATTGTAACCCGGCAAAATTTTTTTTTCCGGACTCTATGAATTTAAAATGGAGGGTGCTATAATGACACGAAATTTTTTTATGGAAACTTCCGGAATGGAGTGACAAAGTTGCGAAGTTTATTGGGAAAGGTTTTTCTTATCGGTGCAATTATTTTTTGTTCCGTAATGCGGACGGGTTTTGCCCTGCCGGAGATTATGCCGCTCGAACAAGTCAAAAGCGGAATGTCCGGAACGGGTTACACCATCGTTGACAACAGCGGAATTATCAAACCTTTTCATGTCGAAATCGTCGGACTTATGGATAACGGAAAAGGTTCAAATAAAATGATATTGGCGAAAGCATCCGGCGACCTTATCGAAAAAACCGGCGGCGTTTTGCAGGGAATGAGCGGCAGTCCGGTTTACGTTGACGGGAAACTGATCGGTGCGCTTTCTGCCGGCTTTAAAGAAATGAGCCCTTATACATTTTTTATAACGCCCATTGAAACCATGCTGAAAATTTGGGATTTGCCGGACGATAAAGAGAAGGTAATTTATACCACATCATCGCCGGAAAATAAAAACGCCCGGACAAATACGGAGCCGGAAAACGAAACCGAAGAAATAAATTCCGAGCCGCCGGAAACAACCGAAACATCTTCGCCGACTGACGAACCGGAAAAAGTCGAAACAACTTCTGACGAAACCGAAAACGCGGAAACATCTTCCGGAGATACCGAAAATACGGAAACGGATTCGCCGGACAAAGATGCGGTCGTTGACAAAAAATCCGGCTTGCTCTTTAAAGGATTCGATTCTGCCGGTTTGAAATTTTTGAAAAGCGAATTGGGATCTTTCGGCACGAAAAAATTTTACACGCTGACAACCGGAACGTCCAACAGTGAACTTAAATACAATGCGACGCTCGAACCCGGTTCGATGATAGGCGTTGCGGTTTTGTGCGGAGATTTTTTGCTCGGCGCAACCGGAACCGTGACGGCGGTTGACGGGAACAGAATTTTGGGATTCGGTCACTCCTTCACCCATGCCGGCAACGTGAATTTTTTCATGACGGAAGCGTCCGTCGTCGGCACTGTCAGCGGGGTTGACGGGAACGGAATTAAAGTTTCCGGCGTTGAAAAAATTATCGGCAGAATAAATCAGGACAGAGAGGCGGGAGTTTCCGGCATTATCGGGAAATTTCCCTCCGTCATTCCGATAAATATTTCAGTTACCGACAAAACTTTGAACGCGTCGGAAACTTATCACGCCAAGATGGCTTACAACGAAACTTTAATTCCGAAAGTCGGCGCGGCAGTCGCTTACACCGCACTCAGCAAAGTTGCCGACTCGCTTGCGGAAAGTACCGTCAACGTCGATTTCAGCATCAGAACAAATGTTGCGCCCGACGGAATACTTACGCGAAAAAATATGTTTTACAACGCGACCGATGTCGGACAGGTTGCCGTCGTCGAACTCATGCAGGCGTTGACTCTCGTCTGCTCCAATACGACGGAAGAGTCGAACATTTACGAAATAAACGTCGATATGACTATGGAGGCGGAAAGAAAAACCGCGTCGCTCATTTCGGCGACTCCGGACAAATATAAAGTAAAACCCGGCGAAACAGTCAACTTCAACGTGAAACTTCGTCCTTATCGCAAACCGGAAGAAACAGTGCAAGTCCCCTACACCGTCCCTCCGACGATGAAGGAAGGACGTTTGACTTTGGACATTCACGGCGGCGCACTCGTCCCGGTAATTCAAGCGGTTGCGCCTACCGGATTGATAACCCCTTCTTCCGGAACGCCGGAAAAAACTTATTCGGATAAAATAAATTCGTTCATAAAAACCGGAAGAAACAATCAGCTTGTCGTCGAACCCGGAACCAATCCCCTCGAAGTAAAAACGGAGCGGGAGTTGAAAAAAGACATCGAACGGGCGAAGAAGGCGCAGGAAAGATTCGCGAAGTCCGGTCAAAAACTTCCGGATCCGAATAAAAACAAAGTCGATACGGATTACATTATCGACAACGTGATTCAAACAGCGATTGAAGTCGATAAGATTTAATTTTCACGACGGAAGGATTGAAAAGTTTGGAACGACTTGTGATACACGGCGGACACAGATTGACCGGTACGGTAAAAATCAGCGGAGCGAAAAATGCCGTACTTCCCATAATTGCCGCAACACTTTTGGGGCAGGATAACGAAACTTGTTTGGACGAAGTCCCGAATTTGGACGACGTTAAAACCATAACCGAAGTTTTAAAAACTCTCGGCGTTAAAGTCCGGCACGACAAAGATGCCGGAAAACTTTTCGTTGACGCGACGAAAATTGACAACGTAACCGCGCCTTACGATCTCGTTCGGAAAATGCGCGCATCTTTTTTGATAATGGGACCTCTGCTTGCCCGGCTCGGCGAAGCGAAAATTTCTTTGCCCGGCGGCTGTGCGATAGGCACTCGTCCGATTGATTTGCATTTGAAGGGTTTTGAGGCACTCGGGGCGAAAATATCAATAGGACACGGAGATATTTCCGCGACGGCTCCGGACGGTTTGAAAGGTGCGCGAATTTATCTGGACTTTCCCAGCGTCGGTGCGACGGAAAATATTTTAATGGCGGCATCTATGGCTGAAGGTCAAACCGTTTTGGAAAATCCGGCGCAGGAACCGGAAATTGTAGACCTTGCAAATTACCTCAACATTATGGGCGCAAAAATTCGCGGTGCCGGGACGAACGTCATAAAAATCGAAGGGACGAAAAAAATGATCGCCCGCGACTATACGATTATCCCGGACAGAATCGAGGCGGGTACTTACATGATTGCCGCCGCGATGACGCACGGAGATGTTTATATCGAAAATGCGATAAGCGAACATTTGAAACCGGTTATCGCGAAACTCAAAGAGGCGGGTGTTACC
>CAJOFG010000089.1:0-1471 GCA_905233965.1 uncultured Selenomonadaceae bacterium | reverse complement strand
CCTGCAATACCAGACCGCGTGCCGTCGATATTAAAACTTTGCCTTATCCCGGTTTCCCCACGGATATGCAGGCACAGTTCATGGCGATGCTCACGATTTCGGAAGGTACCGGAATGGTGACGGAAACTGTTTTTGAAAATCGTTTCATGCACGTTGACGAACTCCGGAGAATGGGTGCGAAAATTAAAATCGACGGACGGACTTCCGTTGTCGAAGGCAGAGAAAAACTTACCGGTTGCCAAGTGAAGGCGACGGACTTGAGAGCCGGCGCGGCAGTCGTTCTTGCCGGACTTGTTGCCGACGGCGAAACTCAAATCGGTTACATTCACCACATTGACAGGGGCTATGATAACCTTGTTCAAAAGTTGGTTGATTTGGGTGCGGATATTAAACGTGTTCAAGATTGAGGAGGTGTTGCAATGACAAAAAAGATTGCGGCTTTCGTTTGCGGTGCGACGCTTGCTTTTTCCGCCGTATGTTCCGCGACGGTTGCTCCGGAAAAAATCGGAATTGCCGGCGTTAATCCGGGTATGAGCGAATCGGCATTGGTTGCCGCGGTCGGTCAGCCGAACTCGAAAAGTCCGAAAGGTGACGATTGGTATTATAACGGATTTACCGTCGAATTTGATAAAGATCGTCCCGGTGTCGTCGAAGAAATTACCACGCGCAATGCCGGAATTTCAACCGCCGCCGGAATTTCCGTCGGACAGAATGTTTCCGTTTTGAACGCGCTCGGACAAGCCGACAAGACGGATCCGGACAATGACGAAACGGAATACACCCGGTACAGCAACGACTATTCCAAAAAATTGGAAGTGGACGTTGTAAACGGAGTTATCGTAAAAATTTCCTGCAAACTCAGATAAAAAATTTTGTTGCGAGAAAAATCTCCCGGCAATTTGAAATGTATGAGCAAGAGAAAATTTTTTAACAAACTTTTCAAATTTAAAGGGAGTGTTTTAAGTTGAAGAACTGGAAGAAATTTTTGGTGATCTCTATGGCTTGTACTGCACTTTGCGGGACGGCTCCGGTAAGCGCGGCTTATCAACTCAGTGATGAAGTCGCGAATCCTCCCGCCGCTCTCCAAATGGCAACTCAAATCGGAATGTTAAAGTACGAAAATCCCAAAATGGCAAGCGCGCAAAACAAAGACGCGATCGTTGTTTTGAGTTTCGGCACGACTTTCAAAGATTCACGCGAAAAGACAATCGACGCGACGGTTAAAGACATTGCCGCCGCGCATCCCGGCACAAAAATTGTCACGGCATTTACCAGCCACATCGTTATCAAACACATTACCGAAGCGGAAGGCAAATGCGATTACATGACGCCGGAAGAAACTTTGAAACAACTTAAAAAAGAAGGTTACACCCGGATTGCTCTCGTTCCGCTCGCACTCGTTCCCGGCATCGAATACAAATACGACGTTGCGCTTTTCCATGAGTACAAAACTCAATTCAAAAAAATGACT
>CAJOFG010000088.1 GCA_905233965.1 uncultured Selenomonadaceae bacterium | reverse complement strand
AAAATTTTGAAATTCCTGTCGCGCAAAATTTTTAAATTCGTCTGCGTTGCCGGATTTTCCAACATATTCGTATTCATCGACGGCACGATAATTTTGGGACAGGTTGCCGCCAAAATTGTTGTCGTCAGTAAGTCGTCGGCAATTCCGGTTGCCGCCTTTGCCAAAAAATTTGCCGTCGCCGGAGCGATTAAAATCAATTCGGCGAAATTCGCCAGCGCGATGTGTGCAACATTAAAATTTGCCGCGTCCCCGAACATTTCGACGGACACGGCATTTTTTGTAATTTCTTGAAAAGTTCGCGGTGAAACAAATTCGGTTGCCGCCCGTGTCATCACGACGCGAACATTTGCACCGGATTTTTTTAACCGGCTCGCGACTTCAACGACTTTGTAAGCCGCAATTCCTCCGGTAACGCCGAGCAAAATATTTTTGTTCTCCAAGTTGTTCATCAAACTTCTCCGCTGATGTGGTAAGTAATTTTTCCTTCGTCAATTTCTTCCATCGCTTCGGTGACATATTTCCGTGCGACAAGTTCTTTACCGCCGACTTCCTTGTTGTGTGCAATGTCGTCGTTCAAAAGTTTGCGCGCACGTTTCGACGCGAGAACGACCAAAGTATAACGGCTGTGAATTTTTTTGAGCATGGCATCCGTTGAAGGATTCACCATGCTGAGCGGTGTGGAAGTTGCAATCATTTACAAAATCTCCTTAAAAATTTTTTCCGGGTCATTATATACCTTTTGTCCGGATTTGTCTTTAATCGCGAAAAAAAATCTTTCGCCCGACGAAAATATTTTTTTAAAAATCCCGGGACATTGCCTTCCGAATTTGATACAATACCTTTGAGTTTAAAACGAAAGGCAGTGGTCAATTTGTTTGCCAAAAAATTTTTTTCGGCGATAATGATTTTCGCGCTGATGATTTTTTCCGCGCAGGTCGAGGCGAGCGATGAACCGACAATAGATTACGGCAATTCAAAAATTTTCTCTCAAGCGGAAATGGATTTCTGTATCGCAAAAATTAAAAGCGATTACAAAGACAACGGCGCAAAAATTTTGAATATCCGTTACGCCGGCGACGAGTATAATTCGCACGAGAACAGAAAATATTTGAACAGCCTTGCCGATTCGCGCGGGTTCAAGAAAAAATTTTCAAAGTGCATGGTGTTTTTAATCGACTATCGCACGCCGCCCGCGTCCGATGACGGAAAATTTTTCGCATGGGAACCGGACACCGTTTACAAAGATTGGCAATATTGGTTCGGCTTTTACAAACCGGACGGCGAATGGAAATATTTGACTTCAGGCTATTGAAAATTCGGAGGAAAAAATTTTGACGAAGTGGATTTTTCTCGGCGACGAATCGAAAATTACTTTTGCCGGCAGAATTTTGGGCGTGCGTCCGCGTTCGATTGACAGGAATAAATCTTTAATCATTCGCCGGGAAAATGTTCCGATAAAGCGAAAACTATCCGACTCCGGGACGACGATTTTGGCGACTTACAGAGTGCCGCCCGGCATAGAAATTTTTATTCCGGGCAACGTCGAAAATTTTAATTTCGGCGCGGCAGATTTCGACAGGTGCGCAATTTTTGAAACTTTTCCGTTTTGCAAAGAATCGACGGAGAAACTCGCGAAATTTTTTGAGTTCGGCGGAGATTTTCTGCCGACTCCGATTTTCGTTTTGGTTGACGCGGGGCAGGAACCGGATGCCGCGATAGGTTTGGAAACGGCGAAAAAAATTTTTCTCTCCCGACGCAGACATCATGAAAATTTTGCACCGGCACATTCCCGCCGCATCGGAAATTAAAAGACAAATTCGCTTGGAGTTTCGGGAACTTTTCCGGCGTTCGCGTGATTTTGCGGAGGACTACAAAGTTTTTTTCGCCGAGCAAAAATCCGGCGGTTGCATGAGCCGGGAGTTTGAAAATAAAATTGTCGGCTACTCCGTCGCGAAGGGAAAATCTCATCTGTGGCGAAGTTTTCGCGAGGCGGCTCTCAAACTTTTATTCCCGCCGGCGAAGAGCGGACAAAAAAATATTTTCACCGAATTTTATCGGAAGGCTTTATATCAAACCGGCTCCGTCGGAACTCTTGCATCAACCGTTTGGAATGAGTCGGAGGACTGCGCCGGCATTGAGGAAAAAATCCGCGCAAATTTTATCGACTACATGAAAACGCCGGAAAAATTTCGTCAATTCTTCAACCCGGAAGAATGTACTTCCGAAAGAATTTATCTGGCGATCGTCAACGGTACCGGGCAATTCGGCGGGATAGCGAAAGAATTTTTGACGCGCTACGAAAATTTTATCGGCAGGGAGATTTTAAAAATTTTGGTCGCCGAACTTGAATTGCGTTTGAAAAAATTGCAAAATATAAATGTGGATTTATAGGGCGTGTCGGTAAAGACGAACGCACGCCGATGACGGTTATTTTTCCGCCGTGACTTTGTCAAAATTTCTTGACGTATGTCGATACGCCTGCGAAATTTTTCCTCGTCCGACGAAAAAATTCCTCGTCACGTCGCACATTCTTACTTTACCAACACACCCTAATTTCGGAAAGGATTGAAAAAATTGAACGACAGCGCAAACGGATTTGCCGGCGCATTATTTTTTACTCTCGTTGCGATCGGCGCGTTCACCGGCATGGAAGATGTTTTCGGCATGGCAACAGGAGCGGGCGGCGCGTTAATTGCGGCGGTTTGCTTGCGACGTGCTTTGACGCTGGCGGAAGCGGACAGGGAAGAAAATATTCAACGCATGGAAATTCAAATGCAACAAATGCGCCGGAAATTGGACGCGGCGGCGGGTGCGACGATTGAGGCGATGAAGTCGGTTACCGGCACGAAGGACACGACGCGGGACGACTTGTCCGCGATTCTTTCGCGCCTGAATATGTTGGACAATTTGCAAGTCATTGCCGAAACGCAGGCGGCTGTCGGTTCGGCGATGAAAAAAATCGAGGACGACACCCGCGACATGAATGTTTTGCTGAAAAATATTTTGACGACTTCCGAAGAAATTTTTTCCGCAGTGAAACCGCCGGCACAAGTCGAGGACGTTCCGGACAAAACGGCAGACGCAATTTCCGAACTGTCGAAAACTTTTTCGGACGAAACGAAAAATCTTGCCGAAACTTTTTCCGGCGAAACGAAAGACCTTGCCGAAAAAATTTCCGGTGAAATTAAATCTCTTGCCGAAATAAGCGAAACGAATAAAAAGTTCGGGCAAATTTTGAAAAATCCGGACTTCGCGAAAGAGTTGGCGCGAATCGGTACGGCGACGGAAAAATTAAACGCGAAAACTTACAACTCAATCGACTTCCGAAAATCCTTCGACGACATCAAACAGGCTCTTGAAAAACTTGCGAAGGTCGGCGAAGAAATTTCGCGGAACAATTTGGCGATAACCGCCGCCGTGATGAAGTTGACCGGCGCGGCGACAAATTCAGCCGGCGAATTGAAAGAGGCGGGAGAAAAATTATCTGCCGGCGCGTCCGAAGTTTCTTCAGTGTTCGAGGACGTGCGCCGGGATTTGGCGAACCTTGCCGCCAACATCGACGCTTACAACGGCTTGACGCGGGCGACGCTTGACCAATACTCCGACTTGACGGAGCAGGACGTTCGACTTTTGGAAGGTATCGCGGAGAAAATTAAATGAACGGGGAAAAAAATTTCGACGCGGAAAATTTTTTCGGCGACAAAGAAAACAGACGGCTTGCACTTGAAAAAATGCTTGCCGCCGTCGATAAAAAATATTTGAACCAAGAAAATTTGAAGAAACAATTTTTAAGCGAACGTCTTTCCGGGAAAACCGGAGGAATTGACATTGCCGACAAATTGGATTTGGTTGACGCTCTGCGAAACAATATTCAAACGGCTCTGGACTTCGGAGATTTTCGCCGTGCGTCGCGATATTTTGTCACGCTGTATATTTTTTGCGAAAACTTTTTTCGCAAGCGTGACGCGTAAACTTTTTAAAGGTTGTCGAACGGGTAGAATTTTACGGAGTCGATTTTCAGCACGTCGGAAGTCGGAATGAAAATTATGTCGTCCGACTCGTTACGCGGATAAACTCTCGTCGTCATGACAAATTCGCCGTCGTTGATAAAAATTTCCAGCGACGATTTGTCCATGTAAATTCTGAGTTTCAATTTGTCGAACGGAGTCAATTCGACTTCGCGCGTTCCTTTCGGACCGGCTCCCGCCATGTTCCGGTTGAGCGTCAAAACTTTTGTATCTTCGTCATAAAGCAGGACGGTTCTTTCTTCGTCCTCGTCCTTCCCGCCGGCTCTCAAAGCAATTTTGAAAGTCCGGGATTTTTTTGTGTCAATTTCAAGCAGAAGTTCGCCGACCGAACCTTTCACGCCGTCCAACTTCGTCGGCTTGTCGAGTTTCAAATTTTCGTGCGCGATACATTTTCCGCGCAGACCTTCCAACTCTTTCGGCGGCACGGTGTAAAGTTTTCCGTTCCTGAATTGCAATTCGCGGGGAATGGTCAGCATGGTTGCCCAGCCGTCTTTTTGTTCCGGGTAAAGAGTTTCCCACATCGCCAGCCAGGTGATTATCAAATATCTGCCGTTCGGATCTTTCATCAAAGTCGTTGCGTAGAAATCGAATCCGTAATCGAACATATAAAATTTGCCGTGAGAAAATTTTCCGGTGTCGTAATCCAATTTGCCGATCATGTAGCCGGACTGATGAAGATTTTGGAAAAGTCTTCCTTCCGGTTTGATATGTTGCGGAGAAATTAACATGACGTAATCGTCGCCGAAGTGCGCGAAACAGGGACACTCCCACATTTTTCCTTCGTTGCCTTGAGCGCGTGCGGTGACGGCTTTAAATTTCCAGTTGAAAAAGTCGTCAGACTCGAACAGTGCGACTTGAGCCTCCGCCCGCAAACTTTTTGAACCGATGGCGCAATAATATTTTCCGTCATGCTCCCAAATTTTCGGGTCGCGGAAATTTGCAACTTCGACATCATTTTCTTCCGGCGCGAGAATGAAAGGGTTGCCTTCCAATTTTTCAAAATGAATCCCGTCTTCCGAAACAGCCATACATTGTTTTTCGACAACTTTTTTCTTTTCACCGACTTTTTTCGTTTCGGTCTGCCCGGTGTACATCAGATAAAGTTTGCCGTCCTTTTCAAAGCCGCAACCGGAAAAACAGCCGTCCCAATCGTACTCGACGCGATCCGGCGCAATGGCAATCGGTTGATGTTTCCATTCGTAAAGATTTTTGCTCGTCGAATGTCCCCAATGCATAGGTCCCCACTTCGCGGAGTTGGGGTGGTACTGATAAAAAATGTGGTACTCGCCTTTGAAGTAGCTGAAGCCGTTCGGATCGTTCAACCAGCCGATCGGAGGAGCGACATGGTATTTCGGATACCATTGCGAAGCTTGAACTTCTTCCGGAGTCGGTTTTTTGTCTGCCATAAAATTTTCCCGCCTTTCCCTGAAAAAGAATTTTTATCACGAATCAATTCTGAAATAATTTTTTTAATCCTGCAAAAAAATTTAATTCCTGTCAAAAATTTTTTTGACTTTATCCGGGCAATTTCGGAAAATAAATTTACCGAAAGTTGACGCGGAATTTTCTTGCAGGAAAAAAATTTTTTTGCGTCGAATAAGTCTGAAATTTTCAACGCGGGTTTTATTCGGAGGAAAATTATCATGAAAAGAATTTTTTTGGAAGATGAAATTTCCGACAACGTAAAAATAACCGGCAGAGACGCGCACCATCTCGCTTACTCTCTCCGGGCGAAAAAAGGCGACAGAATTATTGCCGTCGATATGAAAGGCAATACAGCCGTCATTGAACTGACAGATTTTGACGAAGAAACAATTTCCGCGAAATGTGTAAGCGAAATTAAAAAAGTCAAAGCGGTCGAAACGATAAAAATTATTCGGACGATCGGCAAAAAATCCGGCGCGGTGGAAACTCATCGGAGAATCCGTGAAGAACTTTTCAAAAAACACATCACCCTTGCCGATTGTTTGCCGAAACAGAATCGTTTTGACAACATTGTCGAAAAGGCGACCGAACTCGGCGCGGATAAATTTGTGCCGCTGATTTCCGACAGAACCATTGCAAGACCCGGAAATTTTCGCGCGAAAACAAAATTGGAACGCTGGGCAAGAATCGCCAAAGAAACAGCGGAGCAGTGCGCCCGCGATACTCTTCCGGAATTCGGACAAATTCGGGAGCTTTCCGATTGGTTGAAAGAAATTAAAACGACTCTCGGTCGTTTCGTCAACGATGAAGAATCCCAAAGAAAAATTTTTGACGGCAAGGGCGCACTCCTCCTGTTCTGTTACGAAAAAGAGCAGGAAACTTATCTGCCGGAAATTTTGCACGAATACAAAATGTGTGACTGCGACAAAAATATTATTATCTTAATCGGACCGGAAGGCGGTTTCAGTGAGCGCGAAGTCCGGGAGATAAAATCTTGCGGAGGTGTCAGCGTCAGTTTGGGCAAAAGAATTTTCAAAACCGATACCGCCGCGCTTGCCACGCTTGCCGCCGTTCAATACGAAATGAGTTAAAAAATGTTAAAGACTTGGGATATTTTCGACACACTGATTGCCCGGCGTTACCTGCAACCCGTTACGATTTTTCAAATTGTCGAACAGAACGCCGGACACGTTCCCGGATTTGCGAAGTTGAGAACCGACGCGGAAAGAAATTTGATTCTGCGCGGAGAAAAATATAATCTTGATGACATTTACGACGAGTTGCAAAGAATTACCGGCGTATCGAAAGAAATTTGCGACAAGCTGAAAAATTTGGAGTGCGACACCGAAATTGAAAACGCGATACCGATTTGCGAAAATTTGTTGCAGGTTAAAGCCGGCGACATTTTAATTTCGGATATGTATCTGCCGGAAAAAATCGTTCGCAAAATTTTAAACAAAGTCGGCTTGCAGGTTCCTGTCGAAATTGTCATCACGAACAACGGAAAATCTTCCGGGCGAATTTGGAAACAAATTGCCGACCAAAATAAATTTTTGTTTCACATCGGCGACAACGAAAAGAGCGATTTAAAAAATCCGCATCTTGCCGGCTTTGAGTCGTCGATAACTTTTTTGAGTGCGCCGAATGAGATTGAAAAATTTCTTTTCAGGCAAGACGTAAGATTTGCCGGTTGTCTGCGCGAAATTCGTTTGCGAAATCCTTACCGCGAAGAAGTCAAGCGACTTTATTGGGATTTGTTTTCGCTGAACGCCGGAATTTTAATTTTGACTGCGCGGAAGATTGACGAGTTGCAAAAAAAGTACGACTTTGAATATCTCGGTTTTTGCGGGCGCGACACTTTTTATCTCCGGCAAATTTACGAGAAGTATAAAGCCGATTTGAACGAAGAGCCGCCGGCGAACGATTATTTGCATTATTCGCGAAAGTTGATAACCGGCTCGAAGGATGCCGTTGCCGAATATTACGCCGATAAAATTTCCGGGCGAAAGGCTCTGCTGATTGACTTGTCCGGGTCGGGTACGCATTTGCACGAATTGCGCGAAGAAAAAAATTTCGACTACTCGATTTTGATTTGCGGAAAGTTGAATTTGGATTCGACGAAGGCAATTTACAAGGGCAAAAAAAATTTTCCGGAGAATTGGATTTCGTTTTTGGAAAATCCGGAAAAAGTTTCCGGCGACAAATTAAATTTTTATTTCACCGAGACGATGGACGGCGAAACTCAACTTTGGAGTATGTACGACGAACTTTTCAACCGGGCGACGCACAATTCGCCGATAAAGTTGGACACGGTGAAAATCGGAGAAAAAATTATTCCGGAAGTGACTTTCAGCGAAGTGAGCGACACGGAAAATCTCGACGTGTTCCTGACTTGCATGAAAGAAATTTTGCGAATGAAAATCAAGTGGGCGGGGGTAGTCGGCATAACCGACGAAAAATTTTTGCCGGTCTATAAAAAAATGTTGGCGACTTTGACGGAGCAGGCGAAGGAAAAAGCGTTTGCCTTTCGCCACAGGGCGGACACATACATGAGTTTAAAATTATCGGAGGCAACAAATTGAAAGTTGCGTTTTACACTTTGGGTTGCAAAGTGAATCAATACGAAACCGAAGCGATGGGAAAACTTTTTTCGGCGGCGGGTTACGAAGTGACTTCCGAAATTGAAACTGCCGATGTCGTCGTGGTGAACACCTGCACGGTGACTGCGGCGGGTTCCCAAAAATCGCGGCAAGCTATTCGACGTGCGGCGCGTGTCAATCCTAACGCAATTTTAGTTGCACTCGGTTGTTACGCGCAAAATTCACCTGACGAAATTTCTAAAATTGACGGCGTAGACGTTGTAATTGGCACTGCTGACCGTATGAAAATTGTTGAGTTCGTCGAACAGGCGCTGAATAATCGCGGTGAAAAAATTCTGCGCGTCAATGACGTTGAAAAAATTTCTGCCTTTGAGGAACTGCCGCATACTCCACAACGTACAAGAGCTTTTCTTAAGATTGAAGACGGTTGCAATAATTTTTGTTCGTACTGCATAATTCCATATCTGCGCGGGCGAGTTCGTTCACGTAGTCTTGAAAGTATTCGTGCTGAATGTGTGCAACTTGCCGCCGCAGGTTATCGCGAAATTGTTTTGACTGGCATTCACATTGGCGCGTACGGTCAAGATTTTCACGATAAAACGACACTTGCCGACGCAGTT
>CAJOFG010000087.1 GCA_905233965.1 uncultured Selenomonadaceae bacterium | reverse complement strand
GCACGAGTTACAAAATTATGACAAAATTTTTTGATTTTTTTTTCGACGGCAACAAAAAAATCCCGATAACTGCCGGAACAAAGCTCCCGGAAATATTTTTGTGCCGGCGCGGTTGACGTTCAACTTTGTTTTGTTTATTATAACCGAATGAATCAAGGAGGTAATCATTTTGGAAAAAGTTAAAGACATTAACCGCACGAACGGTTGCGGAGAAATTCGCAAGAGCGATGAAGGTAAGGAAGTTCGACTTGCCGGCTGGGTCTCGCGCAGAAGAGATCACGGCGGTTTGATTTTTGTCGATATGCGCGATCGCAGCGGAATTGTGCAAATCGTTTTCGATGAAGCGGAAATGGGGGCGGACGCTTTCGACGCGGCGGAAACTCTCCGGAATGAATTTGTAATTTTTGTTCGCGGAAAAGTTCGCGCAAGAAGTGAAGACACCGTGAATCCGAAAATGGAAACCGGCGAAATTGAAATTCTCGTTGCCGAACTCCGGATTTTGAACAAGGCAAAAACTCCTCCGTTCTACATTCAAGACGGCATCGACGTTGATGAAAATGTTCGTCTGCGTTATCGTTATTTGGATTTGCGCCGTTCGGAAATGCAAAAAAATATTATGCTCCGTCACCGCGTCGCAAAAATTATGCGCGACTATTTGGACGAGAACGGATTTTTGGAAATTGAAACGCCGATGCTCTGCCGCAGTACTCCGGAGGGCGCGAGAGATTTTCTCGTCCCCAGCAGATTAAATCCCGGACAATTTTACGCGCTCCCGCAGTCGCCGCAAATTTTTAAACAACTTCTCATGGTTTCCGGTTTTGAAAAATATTTTCAAATTGCCCGATGTTTCCGGGATGAAGATCTGCGCGCCGACCGTCAGCCTGAATTTACTCAGCTTGACATGGAAACTTCTTTCTTGAGTCAGGACGAAATTTTGGAATTGACGGAAGGACTTATCAAAAAAATTTTTGAAACCGCGCTCGACGTTAAAGTCGAAACGCCTTTCCTCCGCATGAGTTGGGACGAGGCTATGGACAGATTCGGCACGGACAAACCGGATTTGCGTTTCGGCATGGAGTTGCAGGACATTTCGGAATTTGTCAAAGGCTCCGACTTCAAAGTTTTCACGAGCGTTTTGGAGAGCGGCGGACAAATTAAAGTCATCAAGGTTGACGATTACGCAAACATTCCGCGCCGCGAACTTGACGGCTTGGTTGAGTACGTCAAAATTTACGGGGCGAAGGGTCTTGCCTGGATTCAGTACACGGAGGAAGGAATTAAATCTCCGTTCAAAAAATTCTACAGCGATGAAACTTTCGAGCAAATTAAAAATGCAACCGGCGCAAAGACCGGCGATTTGCTTTTGGTTGTCGGCGACAAAGCGTCCGTCGTGGCTCAGGCTCTCGGCGAACTCCGTTTGGAAATGGCGCGTCGCAGAAATTTGATTGACGAAAATATTTTCAAATTCCTCTGGATTGTCGATTTCCCGATGTTCGAGTACGTCGAAGAGGAAAAGCGTTATAAAGCAATGCATCACCCGTTCACTTCGCCGCGTGACGAGGACGAAGAATTTTTGTTGACGGCTCCGGAAAAAGTTAAGGCGAAAGCTTACGACATGGTTCTGAACGGAGTAGAAATCGGCGGCGGCAGTTTGAGAATTTACCGCAGTGATTTGCAGGAAAAAGTTTTTGAAGCGATCGGATTGACGCATGAAGAAGCGCGGGAAAAATTCGGGTTCCTCATGGACGCGTTCGAGTACGGCACACCTCCTCACGGCGGAATTGCTTTCGGTCTTGACAGATTGGTAATGCTCATGGCGAAGAGAAAATCAATTCGCGACGTTATTCCTTTCCCGAAAACTCAGAGCGCAACCGACCCGATGAGTCACGCGCCCGGCGAAGTTGACGAGAAACAACTCCGCGAACTTTCAATCCGGACGACGGTGAAAAAATCCGCTCAGCAGTGATAAATTTTTTCAAGGGAGAGTTTTAAATGAAAGAATTGATGTTGGGTAATAAGGCACTTGCACGCGGATTGTACGAGGCGGGCGTTTGTTTCGTTTCGAGTTATCCCGGCACGCCTTCAACAGAAATTACGGAAGAGATTGTCAAGTACGACGAAATTTATTGCGAATGGGCACCGAACGAAAAAGTTGCAATGGAATCCGCTTTCGGTGCGTCGCTTGCCGGTCGTCGGGCTTTTTGCGGACAAAAACACGTCGGTTTAAACGTCGCCGCAGATCCGCTGTTCACCATGTCATATACCGGAGTAAATGCCGGACTTGTCGTCGTTGTTGCCGACGATGCCGGTATGCACTCTTCGCAAAACGAACAGGACAGTCGGTATTACGCACGCGCCGCAAAAGTTCCCATGCTTGAACCTTCCGACAGCGCGGAGGCTTACGAATTTGCAAAACTTGCTTACGAAATTTCGGAGCAATTCGATACGCCGGTTATTATCAAAATGTGTACCCGCGTCGCTCATTCTCAATCCGTCGTTGAAACCGGGGAGAGAACCGAACATAAAAAGGACTACGAAAAAAATATTGCCAAGTACGTCATGATGCCGGGCAACGCAAAGAAACGTCACCCGGTCGTCGAAGAACGCACGAAGAATCTGAAAAAATATTCCGAAGAAACGCCGATAAACAAAATCGAATTTACGACGGACGAAATCGGAATTATCACCGCGTCAACCTGCTGTCAGTACGTCAAAGAAGTTTTCGGCGATTCGGCAAGCGTTCTCAAACTCGGAATGACTTACCCGTTGCCGGAGCAGATGATTAAAAATTTTGCCGCGAAGGTTAAAAAACTTTACGTCGTCGAAGAGTTGGACGACGTTATCGAAAGTTATGTAAAATCTTTGGGAATTGCGGTTGAAGGAAAAAATATTTTGCCGGTTATCGACGAATTTTCCCAAAACTTAATCGCGAAGGCGTTCGGCAAACCTGTTCCCTCCGGCATTTCGCTTGAAGATGAAATTCCGGCGCGTCCTCCGGTCATGTGTGCCGGCTGTCCTCATCGCGGACTTTTTTACTCGCTCAAAAAAAATAAATGCATCGTTCTCGGCGACATCGGCTGTTACACTTTGGGCGCGGTTCCTCCGTTGAGTACGATTGAAATGACTTTGTGCATGGGCGCGTCAATAGGAGCGACGCACGGATTTAACAAAATGCTCGGCGCGGAGAGTGAAGGGAAAACCGTCGCGGTTATCGGCGACTCGACTTTCATGCATTCCGGAATGACGGGACTTGCAAACGTCGCTTACAATCAATCAAATTCGACCGTGATAATTTTGGACAACTCGATAACCGGAATGACCGGACATCAGCAAAATCCGACGACCGGATACAACATCAAGGGCGACCCGGCCGGGAAAATAAATTTGGAGGCACTTTGCAAAGCAATGGGCATTAACCGCGTCCGCACGGTTGACCCGTACAACTTGAAAGAGTGCGACGCGGCGATTAAGGAAGAACTTTCCGCGCCGGAACCCTCCGTTATAATTTCTCGTCGTCCCTGCGCTCTGCTGAAACACGTCAAGCACAAACCGCCGCTCAAAGTTGACACGGAAAAATGTATCGGTTGCAAATCCTGTATGAAAATCGGTTGCCCGGCAATTTCTATGGACGGGAAAAAAGCGCGTGTCGATTCCACTCAATGCGTCGGCTGTGAAGTTTGCAGTCAGCTTTGCCCGAAAAAAGCTTTTGTTTCGACCGGCGGGGAGCAAGCGTGACGCTTGACCCTGTTGTCGCGTTTGAGGAAAAATAAAATCGAATTTGATTCCCGCGTTTTAAATTTTTCGTAAAAAAAGGAGCGGTAATTTTTGGAAACAAAAAATATTATTATCGTCGGAGTGGGCGGACAAGGTTCATTGTTGGCGAGTAAAATTTTGGGACATATTTTTCTCAGCGAAGGTTACGACGTGAAAGTTTCGGAAGTACACGGAATGAGTCAGCGCGGAGGAAGTGTCATAACCTACGTCAAATACGGCGACAAAGTTTATTCCCCGATCGTCGATAAGGGCGAAGCGGATTTTCTCGTGTCGTTTGAAATTTTGGAAACGGCAAGGTGGCTCGAATATTTGAAACCGGACGGACAAATTGTATCGAACACTCAACAAATCGACCCGATGCCGGTTATCACGGGCGCGGCGAAATATCCGGAAAATCTCGTCGAAAAAATCCGGGCGAAGGGTTTCAAAATCGACGCGCCGGACTGTTTGGAACTTGCGCGAAAAGCCGGTTCGCCGAAAGCGGTGAATATCGTTTTGCTGGGCAGACTTTCTCACTACTTCGACATAAAGGAAGAAGTTTGGCAGGACGCACTCAAAAAAAATGTGCCGCCGAAATTTTTGGAGCTGAATCAAAAAGCGTTTGAACTCGGAAAAAATGCCGGCGCAGAGTAAGGAGGAATTTTTTTTGAAGGAAAAATACAATCCCCAAGAAATTGAGGGAAAGTGGCAAAAAATTTGGGAGGAACATTCTTCCGAATACGAATTGCATCACACCGAAATTGACGAGAGCCGCCCGAAATATTACGCGCTGGAAATGTTTCCTTACCCGTCCGGAAATTTGCATATGGGACACGTCAGAAATTATTCGATAGGCGACGTTGTTGCCCGGTACCGTTCAATGGCGGGATTTAACGTCCTCCATCCGATGGGGTTCGACGCGTTCGGAATGCCGGCGGAAAATGCGGCGATAGCGCACGGAGTAAAGCCCGGCGATTGGACTTTCGCGAATATCAAAAACATGATAGCGCAACAAAAAACCATGGGCTTGGCTTACGATTGGAACCGCGAAGTCGAAACTTGCCGGAAAGATTATTATCGTTGGACTCAGTGGCTGTTTGAACTTTTTTACAAACGCGGGCTCGCTTACAAAAAAGAAGCGTCCGTCAACTGGTGCGACGAATGCGGCACGGTTCTGGCAAACGAACAGGTTATCGACGGAAAATGTTGGCGTTGCGATTCCGAAGTCCACAAAAAAAATTTGTCGCAATGGTTTTTCAAAATTACCGACTACGCCGACGAACTTTTAAAAGACCTCGATAAATTGAAAGGCTGGCCGGAGCGCGTAAAAATCATGCAGGAAAATTGGATCGGTCGCAGTGAAGGTTTGGAACTCACTTTGGACGTGCCGGAGCTTGACGAAAAAATTTCCGTCTACACCACGCGCCCGGATACTTCTTTCGGAATAACTTTCCTTGCCCTCGCACCCGAACATAAACTTGTCGAAAAAATTATTGCGAACAGTCCGAAAGCCGACGAGTTGAAAAAATTCTGCGACAAAGTTAAAAATCAGTCCGACATTGAAAGAACTTCTTCCGAATCCGAAAAGGAAGGCATTTTCACCGGCTTTTACTGCGTCAATCCTTTCAACGGACGCAAGGCGCAAATTTGGATTACAAACTACGTCGTTTTCGAGTACGGCACCGGCGCGGTTATGGGCGTTCCTTCCGGCGACCGGCGC
>CAJOFG010000086.1 GCA_905233965.1 uncultured Selenomonadaceae bacterium | reverse complement strand
GGCCGCCCGGTTGAAAAAATTTTCTTTTTTCTTCCGTTTTTTTATGTTAAAATCTCCCCGTCATGAGAATAATTACCGGCAGAGCAAAGGGTTTGAAGTTGAAAACGCCGCCCGGAAATTTTACGCGACCGACCGGCGACAGAGTTAAAGAATCTTTATTCGGCATTTTGTCCGGGCTGATTGATTTTTCCGAAGTCGAAACGGTTGCCGACATTTTCGCCGGAACCGGCGCGCTCGGTTTGGAATCCGTTTCACGCGGCGCGAAGTCCGCAATTTTTATCGACACGGCGACGACAAATTTAATTTCGGAAAATATTCGTCGCGCCCGGTTTGAAAGTGAATGTAAAATTTTTCGCGGCGACTTCGAGCAGGTTTTAAAAAAATTTTCGCGCAACGGAAAGACTTTCGATTTAATTTTCAGCGACCCGCCTTACCATAAAGGACTTGCGGAAAAATCTTTGAGACTTGTCGCGGAATTGAATTTGCTTTCCGGCTCCGGCTTGATGGTTGTCGAACACGGCGCGGACGAATTTTTTGACGACTTGCCGGAAAATTTTTTCACCGTGCGAAAAATAAGTTACGGTAAGACAACCGGCGTTGATATTTTCGGATTGAAAAAGGAAAATGAAAAATGAGAAAAGCAATTTGCACCGGCAGTTTTGATCCGGTAACGAACGGGCATGTAAATATTTTTGAACGTGCCGCAAATTTGGTTGACGAACTCACCGTCTGCATTTTCGACAACAAGAAGAAAAAAAGTTTGTTCGCCATCGACGAACGGCTTGACTTGCTCCGCGAATCGACTTTGCACATCGACAATTTGACGGTGGACTCTTACGACGGACTGGTTGCCGACTATTTGAAAGAGCATGACATCAACGTGATAATTCGCGGTCTCCGTTCCGCCGTCGATTTTGAATATGAATTTAATCAGGCTCAAATGACAAAGCATCTTGTATCCGGCGCGGACACGATTTTTTTGCTGACGGCTCCGGAATTTTTGTACGTCAGCTCCTCCGGCGTTCGCGAACTTGCTCAATTTCACGGCAACGTTCACGGACTTGTTCCGGAGTGTGTCGAACTTGCTTTGAACGCGAAACACAATCATGAACTTTCAAGTTGAACAAGAAAAGAGGTTTTTCGTTTGGCTTTAAGAGATACATTAAACAGGATTGAAAATTTGGTGGCGAGTGCCTCACATTTGCCGCTGACGGGTAAAGCGGTTATAGATGAGGACGATTTGATTCACTTGGTCGAAGATTTGCGACGGGATTTGCCGCAGGAATTGGCGCACGCGGAAGAGATTGTCAAAGACCGCGACAAAATTATTCAAACGGCTCAGATTGAGGCGGAAAGAATTGTCACACAGGCGAAGGCTCAGGCGGAACGTTTGATTGACGAAAACGAAGTTGTCTTGCAAGCGACGGAAAGATCGCGAATGGTAATTGCCCAAGCGCAACAAAAAGAAAGCGAGATTATGGAACGCGCCGGACAACAGGCGACGCAACTTCAAACCGATGCCGACAACTACGCGAACCAGGTTTTTGACCAACTCATTGCTCACGTCACGGAAACTTTTCAAGGTGTCCGTGCGGCAGAGGCGGGATTGGAACAGGCGCGACAAATTTTGCAACAGGCGAAAATTCAAATGAATCAGCAATCGGTTCAAAATGCTTACTCCCGGACGCAAAGTTACGAAGCGCAACAACCGACTCCGGGTTACAACCAACCTCAACCGGGCATCTTCGATCAAGATAGAGGAACTTAATTTTTTGCAAACGCGGGTAAATTTTTTTGTCCGCGTCTTTTTATTTCGGAAAGGAGAAAATGTTTGCCATGAAAAAAATTGTAAACGGAAAATTTATTTTGCCGGACGACTCCGGTAATTTTTTTGTCCGCTCCGACGTTTCGCTGACGTTCGACGAAAAAATTTCCGCAATCGGTGACGACCCTGACGCGGAAGAAATTATCGACGCGAAAAATTTTTACGTCGCGCCGGGATTTATCAACATTCACATTCACGGTTGCGCCGGCAGTGATACGATGGACGAATCGCCGGACGCGCTCGACCGCATGGCGAAATTTTTGCCCGGCTCCGGCGTGACGACTTTTTTGCCGACGACGATGACAATGCCGGTTCCGATTATCAAACGGGCGTTGAAAAATATTCGCGAAAAAATTTTCGACGGCACAAAAAAAATTTCCGGCGCGAAAATTCACGGCGCACATCTCGAAGGACCTTTCCTCAGTCCGAAATTTCCCGGAGCGCAAGACCCGAAAAATATTTTGCCGCCGGACTTTGAAATTTTTTCCGACTTCACGGACGTTATAAAAATTATCACGTTCGCGCCGGAAGAACTTGCCGATTTTAATTTTATCGACCGTTGCCGCCGGGAAAACATCATCTGTTCAATCGGGCACAGTGCGGCGAATTACGAAACTGCGATTGAAGCGATTGAACGCGGCGCGACTCACGTCACCCACCTTTTCAACGCGCAAACCGGACTTCATCACCGCAAGCCCGGAGTTGTCGGCGCGGCTCTCAATTCCAACGTCGCGGTCGAACTCATAACCGATAATGTTCACGTTCACCCCGCCGCGCAAAAAATTGTCAGCCGGACAAAATCTCGCGACGAAATTATTTTGATAACGGATTCTTTTCGTTCGTGCGGACTCGGCGACGGCGAAAGCGAACTCGGCGGGCAAAAAGTTTTCGTCAAAGGAAAATTCGCGACGCTCGCAAACGGACAATTGGCGGGGAGCATCGCGACAATGAATGAGATTGTAAAAAATTTTGTCGAAAATTCCGGTTGGAAAATTCCGGAAGTCGTCGAAACGGTCACGAAAAATCCGGCGAAGGATTTAAAAATTTACGACCGGATCGGTTCGCTTGAAGTCGGAAAGTTTGCCGACATCACAATTTTCGACGAAGAATTTAATATTGCAAAAACTTTTGTGAACGGCGAAGAAAAATTTTCAGGGTAAGATTTTTCACGACTTGCGACGAAAAAAATCGGAGACCGGAATTTTCCGACCTCCGAAAATTTTTTATTCGATTCAATTTAACGGGATTGTCAATTCAAACGTCGAACCTTTTCCCTCTTCACTCGTCACGTCAATTTTTATGTCGTGCATATCGGCAATGAGTTTCGCCTTCGACAAACCCAACCCGGCGGAATTTTCTTCCTCATCATCGCAAGCAGTCCGGGATTTATCGACGCGGAAAAATCTGTCGAAAATTTTTTCCGTGTCCTCCGGCGACATTCCGATTCCCCTGTCGATAAATTTCACGAAGGCAAAATTATTTTTCTTCGTCAACTCGACGGAAATTTTTTCCTTGCTGTATTTAATCGCGTTGTCCAAAAATTCACCGAACATTTCCGACAAAAAATTCGGGTCGGCGTTCATTTCGCAATTTTCTTCGCCGGAAAATTCTATGCGCGGATTGTTGAATTTTTCGACGGTCGATTTTAAAAGCTCGTTAATGTCGGTCGGAATTTTTTCCGGCAGTTGCGTACCCTGTTCGGCTCTTGCGATGAACAGTAAACTTTCGACGAGGTGTTGCATATGCTTGGAAGAATTTTTAATCGAGTTGACGGACTCCTTCAAAAGTTCCGCGTCCTCCGCTCCGTAACTTTCCAGCATATCCGCATAGCCGCGAACAATCGTTATCGGTGTCCGGAGTTCGTGTGAAATGTCGGCAAGAAATCTTTGCTGTTGTTTCAAGCCCCTGTCGAATTTGTCCGGAACCGTGTTAAACGTCCGGGAGAGTTCGTCAATTTCTTTGCCCGATTCTGAAATTAAAATTCGTCCGGTAATTTTTCCGTCGGAAATCTCTTGAGCAGTCTCGGCAACTTTTTCCAGCGGGTGCAAAAATTTTTTTATGACAAAATATCCGGCAACGGATACCGCAACCAAAGTAATGACGTTCGCGATTAAAAAAATTTCAAGTAACCGGCGGGAAGTTTCTTCGTCGAAAATTTCCGGTCCGGACAGATAAAGCCCGACGAAAATTATCACGTTCAAAAAAATTATCGTCCCGGAAACTATTGAGGCGTAAGTCAATCCGATTTGCGATGCCAACTTGGATTGCCGGAAAGTTTGCAAAAAGTGTGTAAAAAAATTTCCTCCGGCAGTCCGTTCGTTTTTCAAGCTAATCTCGGATAACATAACCCACACCGCGTTTCGTATGAATATATTTTTCGCCGAAACGCTCGTCAATTTTGGAACGCAGATAACTGATGTAAACGTCCACGACGTTCGTGTCGCCGTAGTAGTCGTAGCCCCACACTTTTTGCAAAATTTGGTCGCGCGAAAGAACATTTTTTTTGTTTTCGACGAGATAAAGTAAAAGTTCGTATTCCTTGTGAGTAAGCTCGATATTTTCTCCCTTGACCGTGACTTCAAAACGGTCGGGATAAATAATCATGTCTTTGACGACGTAACGATTGACTTCCTCATCGCGAACTCTTTCGTTGTGTCGTTTGAGTGTCCCGCGAATCCGGGCGAGCAATTCTTCCGACGCGAAAGGTTTCGTCATGTAATCGTTCGCGCCGAGATCCAAACCTTCGACTTTATCCTTAATTTCGTCGCGTGCCGTCAACATGATTATCGGAATGTCGCTGACTTCGCGAACCCGTTTGCAAATTTCCATGCCGTCCATTTCCGGCAACATTACGTCAAGCAGAACCAAATCGAATTTTTCCTGCATAATGCGTTCGTAGGCGCGCTTTCCGTTTCGTTCCGTCGCCGTTTTGAATCCCTCTTTTTCGAGGGCGATTTGCAAAAACCGGGCGATGTTTTTTTCATCTTCGACTATGAAAATTTTTGCCGACTCTTCCATAAAAATACCTCCGCAATTTATGCACAAAAATTTTTTCTCTGTTCGTGGTACCATGATACATGAAAACTTTTTAAAATGAAATATCCGGTCGGTATTTTTAATCAAACTTTAACTTAGGGCGTGTTGGTAAAGTGAACCGAACCGGGAAAAATTCCGGCGACAAAAAAGCACGGACACAATTTTGCACCCGCGCTTAAAAAAAATTCTATTTTAACATTCAAGTAAACATATTCAAAATATTTCCGGCTCGTTCGTTCGCATAAGTTGCCGTCCTTGCATTTTGTGCGGCGTAAAGGTATTCGGAATTTTCTTCCGGTCTGTTTTGCGAATAGTCGGCGATGTTCGGGAAAAGATTGTCGCTTTGATATTCGGCAAGATCCGCCCCGCGACTGAGTTGTCCGGCAAGTCCGTTGCTGCCGAGTGCCTCGGTGACTTCGTTTGAATTTCTGTTCAACGCTTCGGAAAGAACTTCGGCGTTCACCGACAACTGCCCGGAAGAATTAACGGAAATCCCCACTGATTCAAGCGATTGCGTCAAGTTTTCGTTCCCGCCGAAAGAATTTGCAAGAGCGGACATTCTGCCGGAAATTCCTTTGTTTTCGTTCAGGAATGAAACCGTCGCGTTGTATTCCCGGACGAAATTTTGAAC
>CAJOFG010000085.1 GCA_905233965.1 uncultured Selenomonadaceae bacterium | reverse complement strand
TCGGAAAGTTTGCTCACGATATGCGGTGCGATCATTCGGACGGCAATTCCGGCGGCGCAAACAAAAATAAGCGCATCGAACTTGGAAAAAATTTCCGCGACGAAATTTTTCATGTTGTCGAAATCGCGCCCCTTGCAAAAAATTTTCCCGCCGACAGAGTCGGAAATTTTTTTTGCCGTTGCAAAACCCGGTGCCGTCACAGTCAAAATTGCAATTCTCATTTCGTCGCCTGCCTGAAAGCGTGTGTAAATTCCGGCGAATAAAGTTTCGATTTTTCGTACTCCTCCGGGTTCAGGCAATGCCCGACGATTATCATTGCCGTCTTGTCGATTTTTTCCGCTTGAACTTTTTCGGCTATCGTGTCCAATGTTCCGCGCAAAATTTTTTCGTCCGGCCAAGATGCTTTTTGCACGACTGCAACCGGCGTATTCGGTGCGAAACCTCCGGCGATTAAATCTTCGACGACTTCCGAAATTGCGCCGACAGACAAAAAAATACACATCGTCGATTGAGAACGTGCAAGATTTTTCAAACTTTCGCGTTCCGGCATCGGTGTGCGCCCTTCACGGCGGGTGATGATTACCGTTTGAGTTATTCCCGGCAAAGTCAATTCCGAACGGAGAGCCGCCGCCGTCGCGAAACAGGAGCTGACTCCCGGAATAATTTCAAATTCGATTTTCCGCTTTTGCAATTCGTCGATTTGCTCCTTAATTGCTCCGTAAATTGCCGGGTCGCCCGTGTGAAGTCGAATGATATTTTTTTTTGAAAAATTTGCCTTTTCGATAACTTGAATTACTTCGTCCAGCGTCATTTCCGCCGAGTTGTAAATTTCCGTGTCCGGTCTGCAAAGTTTGAGCAATTCCGGATTGACGAGTGAGCCGGCGTAAATTACAACGTCAGCCGACTGCAAAAGTTTTTGCCCCTTGACCGTGATTAAATCCGGATTGCCCGGACCGGCTCCGACAATGTGAACCATTTAAATTACCTCCCCAAATTTTTCGTAAAAAAATTTATTTCGACGATTCGGTTGCATTTATAATCGGCGCGACCGTTTCATATCCCGATTGCCAAACCGGCATGAACGAAACGACGACGAACAAAATTAAATTCAGTATCAACGCCGGGAGCGAACGCGAAACAATCGAGTAGAGTGAAAGTATTCCGCAAATTCCCCACAACGCGATTTGCCACGTCGTCCCGCCGAAATAATTTTCCGCCGTCAAATAAATCAGCACGCTTGAAATTAAAAGTATCGCGCCGGAAAGTACGACGGTTATTTTCGTCGTCAACGTCATTTTGAAAAATCCGGTATCGTCCTCAACCGCATTTTCGACCGGCAAATTTTTTTTGAACGGACTTTTTATTAAAGTAGTCTTTGTCTTATTTATCTTTCTCACAAGTAAATTCCTCCTTCGATACAGTTTATCATAACTTACAAAAAAACGCCCGAAGGCGTTAAAAAAATTTTTTGTTCAATAACTTCCGTTTTTGGCTTGAAGTGCAAAGGCGGCCTCCAAAATTTTTCTGCCTATCGGAACCGCGCTTGTTGCACCGTAACCGCCCTGCTCGACTATGACGGCGACACAAACGGTGGGATTGTCGAAAGGACCGTAGCCGACGAACCAGCCGTGATCTCTTCCTTGAGAATTTTCCGCCGTTCCCGTCTTACCTGCAATTTCATATTGAAAGCCGGCAAAATTCCGCGCCGCCGTGCCGGTTTTTGTAACTTCGTGCAAACCGTCCTGAACGAGTTTTATTATTTCCGGCGAAACGTCCAAAGTCCCGGAAAGTTCCGGTGTAAACTCTTTTATCAATTCGCCGTCCTGCGTTAAGATTTTTTTCACCAAATGCGGCTTGAATCTTTTTCCGTTCGCCGCAATTTCACCCATGACCATTGCCGCCTGCAGAGGTGTGACGAGGTTAAAGCCTTGCCCGATTGCCGCGTCGAAAGTTTCGGAAAGGTACCATTCCTCTTCGTAAACTTTCATCTTGTATTCTTTGCTGGCGACCATGCCGGGCGATTCGTAAGGCAAATCAATTCCGGTGATTTCGCCGAGTCCGAACATTCGCGCATAATGACCGAGCAAGTCAACGCCGAGCCGGTTGCCCATTTCGTAAAAATACACGTTATCGGAATGAGCAAGCGCGGCGTGAAAATTCAGCCAACCGAGAGCCTCACCGCCGGCGTTTCCCTTCGGAATAATCCAGTGAGTGCCGCTGTCGAAAATCATTTCGCCGGGCGTAACTTTTCCGGCGGCAAGCGCGGCAGTTCCCGTAACGATTTTGAAAGTCGAGCCGGGCGGGTATTCGCCGGTGATTGTCTTGTTGTCCATCGGGTGATAAGGATTCGTATTTATCGCGTTCCAATCTTTCGTCGAAATTCCGTGTGCGAAAAGATTCGGGTCGAACGCCGGACGGGAAACCATTGCCAAAATTTCCCCGTTTTGAGGATTCAGCACGACGGCGGCTGCCGCGTTCGCGTGAATTTCGGCAAGCATGGAGTCAACCGCATTTTCCGCCGCGACTTGTAAATCTCTGTCAATCGTCAGAATTAAATCGTAGCCGGGCGTGGGTTCCTTCTTACCGAGAATTTGAACGGGCTTGCCGGCAACGTCCACTTCGACCTGTTCGCCGCCGTTTTCGCCGCGCACTTCCTTATCGTAAATTTTTTCCAGACCGAATTTTCCGATCATGTCGCCGGACTTGTAGCCGAGTTCCTTTTTGGTTTCAAGTTCTTCGTCGGAAATTTCGCTGACGTATCCGAAAGTGTGCGCACCTTCCTGCTTGAGAATGTAATTTCTTATCGGCTGTACTTCAATGACGACGCCGGGAAATTCATCTTTCTGCTCTTCAAGAATTGTCACGATGTCCGGCGTTATGTCCTGCTTGATTCGTATCGGGTCGAAACCGACGTGAGCATCAATTTTTTTCTGAATGTCTTCAGTCGGTACGTTGAGAAGTTTTGAAAGTTTCGCAATGACTTTAGGAGAAACCGGTTCGGTGAGCGGCAGGAGGGAAACGGTAAAGCCGGGACGATTCGTCACCAAAAGTTGCCCGTTCCTGTCAAAAAAAGTTCCGCGCGGCGCAACGGAAGGAATAATTCTTATCCGGTTGCCGTCCGCCAGCCGCGAATAATATTCCCCGTCGTAAACCTGCAGATAACCGACGCGCCCGATTAAAACCGCGATAACCAGCGTTATCAAAAAAGCGAGCGGCTTAAGCCGCCCGATATATTCGTCGTTGTTGTTATTGTTGTTGTCAATCATTTGAGACCTCCTGTTTTTATCTGCATTTGTTCCGCCGCAAAGTTGCCGAAACTTTTAACGACTTTGTGAACGAACCACGAAAAAACAAGTTGATATAAAACGAAAGGAATCAAAATTGTCCGAACCGATTGAATTAAATCCGGTTTCATTCCGAGCATAAAAAGAAATGCCGACATGATGCAAAAGTGTATCGCCGCCGCCATCGGTGCGCTGAGTACCGGAAAAAACATCTGCTCTTTGAAAACGTGCTTGGAAAATCTGCCGAAAAACAATCCGATTGTCATGTAACTGAACGTCGCGCAACCGAAGAAACTTCCCGACGAAAAATCTTGCAACAGTCCCGTTAAAAGTCCCGCCGCCACTCCGGCTTTCCAACCGTGCAAGAATGCGACCGAAACGGTGACAAGCAACATCAAATTTACGCTGACTCCGTTATAATCCAAAAATGTCAGCAGGGAAGTTTGCAAGCCGTACATGACGAGCAGGAGGAGCAGACCGGAGAAAAAAACTTTCATCGGCGAACACCTCCGCCGGGTGCCGGTTGCGTCGTCTGTTGCGGCTGACCTTGCGTCTGTTGCTGTTGTTGAGATTGTTGCAACTGTTGTTGTTGCGCTTGGTGAACATTGTTTCCGGCATCTTGCACTGCCTGCTGAGATTGTTTAAGCTGTTCGGCGGTCTTTGCCGGATCCGTTTCCGTTCCCGGAGTTTGAGCGGGAGGAGGCAACGGTTCCGGAGGAGTTTCACGCGACGCGACGATAACGGCAACATCTTCAAGCTTTTCAAAGTTGACCGACGCATCCATAACGCCGTATTTCAGCAAGCCGCCTTCGTCGTTGTGAATGTCCGAAATTTTTCCGACGACAAGTCCCTTCGGATAAACGCCGCCGAACCCGGAAGTAACCACCATGTCACCGATTTGCACGTCCGCATTTTTCGGAATGTTTATCATTCTGGGGTGATTGGGATCGTTCAAATCACCTTCGACAATTCCGGCGACTCTGGATTCCGGACGCTGTATCAAAGTGCCGACGGACGAGCGCGGGTCTAAAATGAGTTGGACTTTTGAAGTGTTCAAGCCCGCCTCCATGACGTGCCCGACCAAACCGAGTTCGGTGACAACGGCCATATTGTCTGCAACTCCGTCAGCCGTGCCGCGATTTATGACGACGACGCTTGACCACGTTGCCGCCTCACGTCCGATAATTTTTGCCGCGACCAAGTCAAATTGAGTTGCAACCTGTTTGTAACCGAGCAGGGCGCGAAGTCTTTGATTCTCTGCGGCAAATTCGGATGCGGTAAGATTTTGCGCCCGGAGCAGTTCGACTTCTTCGCGAAGTTGTTTATTTTGTTGATGCAGGTGCCGCATTTCCGAAACGGTTTTCTCCAGAAAAGCAAGTTGACTGCCGACCCAAGAGAAAGTATTTTGGAACGGGGACATAATCGCCATAACCGTTTTGTCCGGAACGGAAAATTCTATCTTGCTCCGCGAAGAAAGAAACACGGAGCAAAAAACGATTATGAACACGACGATTAAAGCTGCCAACTTTTTCCCGGAGTGATTTTTTTTGCGAATGTAATTGCTCATTGCTTAATTTTTTTGCCCGAACTCATTACCACACGTTTCAACAAATTGAAATCGTTCAACGCTTTACCCGTGCCTTCACCGACGCAACTCAAAGAATCTTCCGCGACGAGTACCGGCATACCGGTTTCCTTTGAAATGAGTTTATCGAAGTTTGTGAGCAACGCACCGCCGCCCGTCATCATGATACCGTGATCCATAAGGTCTGACGCAAGCTCCGGAGGTGTTTTTTCCAAAGTTTCTTTAACCGCGTCAACAATTTTGTAAACCGGTTCATTGAGTGCCTCACGAATTTCGCTTGCTTTAATGTTCAAAGTTTTGGGCAGTCCGGTTACCAAGTCGCGCCCGCGAATGTCCATGCCCTTATCGTTGTTCGTGGTTATCATCGCCGTGCCGATTGTCATTTTAATTTCTTCAGCCGTGCGGTCGCCTATCATCAAATTGTAAACGCGTTTGATGTATTGCGCGATTGACGAATCCATTTCGTCACCGCCTATCCTTATCGAACGACTTGTGACGATACCGCCGAGAGAGATAACGGCAATTTCCGTTGTTCCGCCGCCTATATCGACAACCATATTTCCGGTAGCCTCCTCGACGGGAAGACCCGCACCGATAGCCGCCGCCATAGGTTCTTCGATTGCTGTGCCGCGTCGATAACGGCGCGTTTTTCAACTTCGGTGACACCGGAAGGAACGCCGACGACCACACGGGGACGCACGAAAGATTTTGTGTTCATTGCCTTGCGGATAAAATATTTCAACATTGCCTGCGTAACGTCGAAGTCTGCAATAACGCCGTCTTTCATCGGACGAATGGCAACGATATTTCCGGGCGTGCGACCGATCATTTTTTTAGCCTCGTCGCCGACCGCGAGCACGTCGCCGGTATCGCGTTTTATCGCAACAACTGAGGGTTCACGCAGAACAATGCCGCGACCTTTGACATGGACGAGGGTATTTGCCGTCCCGAGATCTATGCCCATGTCGCGCGAACTTCCGAATAATCCAAACATAAGTAAAATTACTCCCTTCAAAAATCGGCGATAAATTTTCGCCGCCTTATACCCCGTTCGGAGCGGGGATATTTTATCACATATATTTTGGTTTGCAACGATAAAATCTGCAATAGGCATATTTGACATAAAAAAATTTTTATGCTAAAGTTTAAGCGTGATATTCAAGCAGTGTGTGCTCGTAGTCCAGCGGATAGGACGTCGGCCTCCGGAGCCGGAAGCGTGGGTTCGATTCCCGCCGAGCGCACCATTTTTATTTGTAGACTTGCAAAATTTCATAAAGGGTATTTCTGCGAGCCGGGATTTTTCCGGCTCCTTCCACTTTGTTGCCCATTCCTTGCTCGATGCAAGGAAAATTTTGTACCTTTGCAGCCGTAATCCGCTTGGAGTACACATTATTTTATAAAAGCCAGACTCCCCTGCATGTGAATGTCGGGGATTTTTCGTACCTTTGCACCGGCTTTTATAAAACAATGGTATATGAACAAAAGAGAAGACTGGCTGGATTACTATGCAGACGCTTTCGATGACGAAGATGCTAATACACAGGTGAGATGCTCCATCGAGGAACGTGACCGCCAAATAGAGAAAGAAAGACAAGAAGAAAAAAGGAAGATCTTTTGGCTGAAGGTGTGGAAAATAGCAAAGGGGATCTTTTCACTGTTGGTCGGACTTGCAACAATCATCGGAACACTCCACGTTCTTGGCGTGTTTACCTGAGTATGAGGTAAACCACTTGAAAGAGTGTAAGACAAAGGAAAAACCATAAGAGGGCGGTATCTCGATGCAAGCGATATATCTCCTTCTCTAGTTTACGTATTCTCTCTTCCTGTTCCATGCTCTTGCAAAATTATACTTTTGGTTCGTATGCTGTTTTCCATCCGTCCCAACTCAAGCAGACACCTGGATAAGTGCAGGCCCAATGAGCAAAAAGGCCTGGGCTTGCCTGATACCATCGGCAGTCATGACATGGTTTGGTACAATGTAGCATATAATTATTTTTCATGCCCGCAAAGGTACGAAAAAAATTTGATATTCGTCTAAATAAATACAGAAAATCCCGAAATCTATTATTGGTTTCGGGATTTTCTGTGTACCTTTGTAGCGGCATTTTAAATTTTACTTCAATATGGAACACTTTGATTTTACGGCCATCGACTTTGAGACGATGACAGCAGAACGCACAAGTGCCTGTGCTATAGGTATAGTGCGAGTAGAGAATAATGTGATAGTACAAAAATTCTATTCTCTGATAAAGCCAATACCAGATAACCGGGAATCTAACAATACCCATGTACATGGTATTACTCCAGAGATGGTTGCAAAGGCACCATCTTGGCTCGATTTATGGCCTTGGATTAAAGAGTATTTTGAAAATCAAACTATAGTTGCTCATAATGCTGAATTCGATTTAGATGTATTGGATAGAGTTTCTGACTATTATGGCATTGACTTCTCGATAAAGGATTGTATTGATACGATGCAGATAACACATTTAGGTTTATCGGATAGTTGCGTCTTGAGCGGAATATCTCTTGACAATCACCATGATGCTTTGTGCGACGCAACAGCTTGCGCTCAGATTATGCTTATGTGTTTTGGCATACGGCCTTCTGAACCACGTTCCACTCTGAAACAAACTCAGAAAGAGAGAAAGTTAAGAGAGGTGCTTAGTGAAACAAAGAAGCCTCTTGAAGCGAATGAGGTTGAAAACTCAAATACTCCTTTCTTTCAGAAAAAAGTTGTACTTACGGGCGATTTGAATTCCTTTCCTGTTCGCGAAGAGGTGGCAAGCATGTTGAAGAGGTATGGGGCTGACATAAACGGCTCTATCTCAAAGAAAACTGATCTTGTTATTGTTGGCAATGGCTGTGGCCCATCCAAAATGAAAAAGATAGAGGAACTACAAGGTCAGGGATTTGAAATCCAAGTTCTCTATGAACCAGAATTCCTTGAAATTATTGAAAAATACAATATCAAGTAAACAAAATCCCGGAATCGTTTGGTGGTTTCGGGATTTCTTCGTACCTTTGCAAGCAGAAAACAAGCATCGCCCTGCTTTTTGGCAGGGACATGGCCGTCCAAGGACGGTATTTTAGAACTTAAAAGTCATTGCAATGTGTACCGTTGACAGAAAGACCATTACCCACGTAAACAGTCGTATGATTGAGCGTGCGAGGGTGTATAGCATCCCGGCGCAGAGCGTAAGGGACAATAAGATTGTCGTCCCTGTCCACCTGCTTGGCTCACGTCCATACACCATGTCTATTGACAGGGTGAACGAGATTTATGGCCGGGCACGCAGGAAGGTTGTTGGCGTATCGGCACTCTAATAGGACTTTATGGCAAAGAAGTATTGTAGCATTTATAGCAAACTTGTGATGGGCGATGGCGATATGGTAGGACATATCGCCTATTCGTTGTATAAGGCCGAGAAGGTTCAGCATATAGAAGAAGGCGAG
>CAJOFG010000084.1 GCA_905233965.1 uncultured Selenomonadaceae bacterium | reverse complement strand
TCGGATCGGTACATTATTTTTCGCCGGAGCAGGCACAGGGAAAATCAATCACGCCGAGATCGGATATTTATTCTCTGGGCGTTGTCATGTACGAAATGCTGACCGGTCGCTTGCCGTTCACCGGAGATACAGCCGTTGCGGTTGCGTTGAAACACGTTGAGGAAGACCCGATACCGCCGGAAGTTTACCGCCGGGATATTCCGCCGATGTTTCAAGCGATAATCCTTCGTGCAATGAGCAAAGACCCGGAAAATCGTCCGCCGGCATCGGATTTGATTCAGGCATTGACGGCGATTGAAGAAAATTTAAAAGCCGAGCAGGTGAACGACCCGGACGCGACGCAACTTTTGCCGCGCTCCGAGTCTGTGAATTTGCCGGCAAGACGTGCGACGAAAAAACCGGTTGAGGAAGTTAAAAACGATTCGGATACAAAATCTTTTTTCAAGTCGAAAATTTTCATGGCGGGACTTGTCGTCATTCTGATAATCGGATTCGGCGCGGGACTTTTCCTTTCATCCGGAAGATTTTTCGGCGGAGAAGAAGTCACCATGCCGGACGTTAAAGGTAAACAACTGGCACTGGCGCGACAAATTTTGGAGGACGCAAAACTTCGCGTGAACGTCGCCGAAACTTACGACGCGAATGTTGCGCCCGGCGAAGTCGTTTCGCAAGACCCGATTCCCGGCAGAAAAGTCAAGTCCGACAGATTGGTTACGATTTACGTCAGCAAAGGCGGCGAAGTCGTGGAGATGCCGGACTTGGTCGGCTTGTCAAAATCTGCGGCGACGGAACGGATTCAGAAACTGGGTTTGAAAATAGGCTCCGTTTACGAAAAAGATTCTTCCTCCGAGCCGGGAACGATTCTTTCTCAAGACCCGCACAACGGCTCAAAAATAAATCGCGGGCAGACGGTTGACATAGTGGTTTCACGCGGCGAGAAAAAAGATACCAAGCCGACGAAAGTTAAAGTGCCGGACGTTCGCAACGCAAGTTTGGACGTTGCGCGCTCCGGATTGGAAAGGCAGGGACTTAAAGTCGGTTCGGTAACTTATCGCGACGGAAACCAGGCTGACGGAACGGTTATAAGTCAAAGTCCTTCGCCCGACACGGAAGTTGCCGGCGGCAGTGACGTTGACCTTGTCGTTACGCGGCACGAGTCGGAAACTTCTTCAGACAATTCGTCCGGCGGCGGCAATTACGAGCCGGAAACTTCGCCGGAGCCGTCAAATTCCGGAGATAACGAAACTTACACGGAACCGGTTGAAAACAATTCCGGCAACGTCGAACCTCCTTCACGGGAGAGCGGCGGCAACAAAAAAAGATAATTTGCAACACGAAATAAAAAAATCTTCGGCAGGAAAAATTTTTTCTCCCGGAGATTTTTTTTGCGCTTAACTTTCTCAAAAAGCGGCGTAATACCCCCTGCTTTAGCTGTGCCGCCATTGACTTTTAAAAATAAATATTTTAAACTTCAAACAGCGGTTAGCCTTCCGCTTTAACAAAAATGTGAAAAAAGAACAACGGCTCGTGCCTTGCAAGCAGTGAAGTCGTTTTGGGTTTGAGGTTGCTCAAGATTGTACTCACCCGGACCTTAGGGCGGACAACAGGTCGACAGTCACGGGTGCTGAAGAAGTGCTTTGCAAATACTATGAAAGGACGGTATGACAGTAAAAAGTAAGCTGAAACCTTCGGGTAACAGTCTAGTTGGTTGCTTGGCACAGCCTTTGGGAATAAGGGCGCACGTTAGCGAATAAGGACTGACCTCTACAGAGTTCAAACTTCCCAAGAATCCCCCGCCTTTAGGCGTGGGGAGTGTCAATCCGCTTGATTGAAATATAAAATCGTTCTATAATGATTCCAAATTACTTGAGATGTCTGAGCAAAAAAATTTTTGTGACTTCGGAAAGGGTGTAAAAAATTATGTTATTTCTTGCGGCATTGTCTCCTATTCTCTGGCTGATAATTGCCTTGAGTGTTTTCAAAATGCCGGCGTTTAAAGCTTGCGCGGTTGCACTCGTAATTTCATTTATCGCCGCATTCGGATTTTTCGGCATGCCGTTGAACGACACGGTAACCGCCGCGCTGGAGGGAACCGCTCTGGCGTGTTGGCCTATCCTCCACGTTATCATCGCGGCAATTTTTACTTACAACCTTTCCGTTTACACGAAGGGAATTGAAACGATTAAAGAAATGCTCAACGCGGTAAGCACGGACGAAAGAGTTATCGTTCTCCTCATCGCGTGGGGTTTCGGCGGATTTTTGGAATGTATGTCCGGATTCGGAACGGCGGTTGCTATCGGCGCGAGTATGATGGCAAGTATCGGAATAAATCCGGTTTCCGCGATAGCCGCCTGTTTGATTGCAAACTCCGTGCCGACCGCTTACGGTTCAATCGGTTTGCCGCTGACAACTTTGGCGGGATTGACCGGATTCGATGCGTCGCAAATCGCAACTTACGCAACCGTTCAACTCGGCGCGATTATGGTTATTGTCCCCTTCCTCATGGTCGTCGTTCACGGAAAATCTTTGAAAGCGTTGAGCGGAATGATTCCGATTTGTCTTGTCGCGGGTTTCGGCTTTTTAATTCCCTCGTTGACTGCGGCATACTTCATGGGTTCCGGACTTGCGGGTGTTGCCGGCTCTATTTTCTCAATGGGACTCATCGTTGCTTACGCAAAATTTTTCCCGATAAAAAATCCGGAGTACGAAATAGAGTCGCCGGAAGAAAAATCGGAAATTACTTTCAAAAAAGGTTTAATCGCCTGGCTCCCGTTCATCTTGATTTTCCTTTTCCTCATGGTGACTTCAAAACTCGTCCCGCCCGTCCATGACTTCCTCAGCCAATTCAAAACTTCCGTCATGATTTACACCGGCGAAGATGCATCGCTCTTCACGTTCATGTGGATCGCAACGCCGGGTACTTTGATTCTCACGGCGGCAATTATCAGCGGGTTCGTGCAGAAGGCAACGCCGAAAGAAATGTTAAGCGTTTTTTGGCGGACGGTGCAAACTTTGGTACCGACTTTCATAACGATTATAACGATTATCGGCACGGCAAGAATTATGGGTTACAGCGGAATGACGACGACGATCGCGGAGGCAACCGTCGCGGCAACCGGTTTGATGTACCCGTTCATCTCTCCGCTTATCGGTTCTGTCGGATCGTTCATCACCGGCTCGGCTACGACAAGCTGCGTACTCTTGGGTAAATTGCAGGCTGATTCTTCGCTGGCAATAGGTGCAAGTCCGAATGTTCAGGCTTGGATGGCGGCGGCGAATGCTACCGGTGCTTGCGTCGGAAAAATTATTTCTCCGCAGAGTATCGCAATCGGAGTCGCGGCTGTCGGTATTCGCGGCGGCGTTGAGGCTCAGCTGATGAAGTTCGGAGTAAAAATTTATATTCCGTTCATAATTTTGATGGGCTTGATAGTTTATTTCGGACAAACTCTTGTAGGATAAAAAAAATAAATTTTTCGGTTCACTCGGCAAAAAAAATTTTTGTCGGGTGAATTTTTTTTTGCTCCGATTAAAAAAAATTTTCGGCGAAACATTTTTTTCGACCCGGATTTTTTTCATAAAAACTTCCGGAGAAAATTCATAAATTGTAAACCTTTCCTGAAAATTTTCCGGAAATTGCATTTCAAAAAAATTTTTTTCAAAAAAATTCGGCGTACCGACGGGAAATTCCAAAATGAATTTTGTATAATTTTTCTTTTTTCATGACAATTTCACTTTTTTCCGGCATAATACGCAACGTTGACAAATTGAATTTTTAAATTTTGTTTTTTTTGAAAGGGGGAAGGCTGCTCCGAGGCAGCGAGACGGTCTTTGAACCGCAAGCTCGGGACGCAAACGATTTGCGTTAAGCAGCGGAATGATGAAGCGAAGCATAATGAAAAAGTTGGGCATGAAAGAAAGAAAGTATGTACTGTGCCTGATGGTTGCGGGATTTGCCGCATTGACGACCGGTTTTACCAGCCGCGCAGACGGAATTACGGAAGTGAATGTTCCGGCAGTCGAAACGGCAACGATTGAAGAAACCGCAACGGAAATTAACGACAAAACAATTACCGTTGAAAAAGCACAGACGAATGAAGAAATTTCCGGAGCAACCGACATGGAGGAGATTAAACAAATTTTGGTTCCTCCCACAGCCGAGTTTACTCCGCAGAATATTGTCGAAACGGAAAACGGAGGACGCAGTTTTTCCGCGGTCATGTCGATGGAAGCGACGGCTTATCTCCCGACTGACGGAAGTGCCGAAGGTGTGACGGCTATGGGTATTCCGGCATCTTACGGAGTTGTCGCGGTAGACCCCGACGTAATTCCTCTCGGAAGTCGCGTTTACATTCCGGGTTACGGCGAAGCGATTGCCGCAGATACCGGCGGCGCGATTTACGGCTACAAAATTGATTTGTGCATGGAAAATTATTACGAGGCGATGGACTTCGGTCGCCGTAACATTACCGTTTACGTTTTGGATTGAGTTTGAAAATAAATTGAATGTTTCGCAACCGTGACGAGGTTGCATAAAAAATCTTCGGCAAAAATCCCGCCGGAGATTTTTTTTATTTCGCTTTAAAGAATCGATTAAGTTGTACAAAAATTTTGTCGAAAATTAAAATAAAAGTCGGTATCAACTTTTTTGTTACGAAAAAATTAATCGTGCGCCAATTATTTGTCAACTTTTTAAAAGTTGCGGAAAAATTTTTTTTTATAACTTGTATTCAAAATGCAAAAATGATAATGTAAGCACAGGAAAAAGAATTTTTTGGGGGCGTGTCGGTTGCGCCCGATGAAATATTTTGATTTGTTTGGGAGAACAGCCCGGAAATAAATGGGAGTGCATTAAAATGAAAACGGGAACGACTTGGCGCAAAAAACTCGGCGCAATGATTACGGCATCACTTTTGATCGGTGCGGTGCCGTCGCAAACTCATGCTCTTCCGACAGAATCGACTAACCAGGACCGGAGGAACATTGACCACATTACGACAAACGATAACGTAATGAATATTGTCGGCAGTGGCGCGGGTTTAAATTCGTTTATTCGCTGGAATGATTTTTCAATCGGTGCAGGCGAAACGGTCAAATTTGCAGAAATGCAAAAGATTTTAAATCTTGTTGACGGGAATAAAATTTCCGAAATTTACGGAAGTATCAATGCGCCGAATATTGATGTGTTTTTGTTGAATCCGAACGGCGTAATTTTCGGCGCGGGTTCAAAGGTTGATGTCGGTTCGCTGACTGTTTCGGGACGCACAATTTCCGAAGAGGCAATTACGAATTTTATTTCCGGCGGTGAATTGCCGACAGTCACCGACAACGACCTTACCGGCGGAGTAATATTTCTCGGCAAACTCAAGGCATCAAAACTCGTTGCGGAAGGAAACAATATCACAATCATAAATGCTGAAAATTCGCCGGGCTCGGATTCCGAAACTTTCTTCGCCGACAATACACCCGGATTTTCGATTACGGATTCCGCAACTTTGAAAGTGACTTCATACGGCAATGTCGATATGCCTTACAAGTCAACTTTCGACGCGGACGGAAAAGTTGAAGGGCTTGCAGATACC
>CAJOFG010000083.1 GCA_905233965.1 uncultured Selenomonadaceae bacterium | reverse complement strand
GCGTCGATTCTGAAACCTCCGACACCTTTTTTAAGCCAAAAATTTGCCGCGTCGTAAAGTGCCCGGCGAACGTCCGGATTCTCCCAATTCAAATCCGGTTGCTCCTTCGCGAAGGTGTGCAAATAATATTGCCGGCGTTTCCTGCTCCACGTCCACGCACTGCCGCCGAAAATTCCGCGCCAATTCGTCGGCGGCGAACCGTCCGGTTTTGCGTCGCGCCAAATGTACCGGTCGGACTTCGGGTTATCGCGCCCGGATTCGGACTGCAAAAACCAGGCGTGTTTGTCGGACGTGTGATTGTAAACCAAATCCATTATGATAAAAATATTTCGTTTGCGCGCTTCGGAAATCAATTCGTCGAAGTCCTCCGGCGTTCCGTACTCCGGATCAATCGAAGTGTAATCGGAAATATCGTAGCCGTTGTCAACCATCGGCGAAGGATAAATCGGGGTGAGCCAAATTGCATCGACACCCAAATTTTTCAAGTAGTCGAGTTTCCCGGTGATACCTTTCAAGTCGCCGCTGCCGGTTCCGGTCGTATCGCAAAAACTTTTCGGATAAATTTGATAGACGACGATATTTTGCCAACGGCTTACGTCGTCGCGTTCGGAAGAAATTTTTTTGTGACTCATGTCATTCACCTGCCGAAAAAATTATATCGAAGGATTTTTTCAAATTCAATACGCAGAAATTATTTGTCGAAAAAAAAATTCCGCAAACAAACCTCAATCGGTAAAATAAATTGCCGATAACGTAAGGAGGTTTATTTCCGGAACATTATGCCGACAAAAAATTATTGTTATTGCCGGATTTATCGGAAGTAAGTCGGAACCTTATTTACTTAAAATATACTTTTCGGCATTCAAGTGAAATACCTTTTCTTTTTCTTCTTCGGTCAATTCCAAAGAATCCATAAATTTCATCATATCGGACAAATTTTCATAAGGATAATCCGAACCGAAAATAATGCTGTCAATACCGAGAGCCTTCCGGGTACATTCAAAAGCAATTTTGGACATATTACCGCTTGTCGTTACAACAACATTTTTGTTTTTGAAGTAGTACGAAACGGAATGTTTCATCTTTACTTCATCGTCATGAATCCATTCAAAACGATTATCGACTCTGTCCAATATAAACGGGAAGTATTCGCCCAAATGACCGAGTATCATTCTTAATTTTGGGAATCTGTCAAATGTCCCGTTCAATATGATTCTCAATGATGTTTTCATGGCATCCAAGCCGAAACCGAGTCCGGGCGAAGAATATACATAACCCATATTTTTCATATCTTCATCATCGGATGCTTGCGGGTGAACATAAAATGCGCAACCCAATTCCTCAGCTTTTGCAAGCAAAGGAAGATATTTTTCTTCATACAAATGTTCATTCTTATAGTTGGAATGTGTGTGCCAATATCTGAAACCAAGCTCTTTTACACAGCGTTCAAGTTCTTTTACAGACTCATCGACATAAGGTGTCGGTAAAACTGCGGCACCGAGAAAACGACCCGGATATTTTTTTATAATTTCGGCAACCGCATCATTAGATTTTCTTGCAAAATATACCGCTTCTTTTTCCGGTAATTCTTCAAGTGCAGGGGAAGATGCCATAACGCCGACATCAATGCCGTTTTTATCCATAACGGCAATCCTTTCCGCTCCGAAATTCATCAATTCATCAATAACCGGGTATTCATTCGTTACTCCGTCAAAATGACCAAAAACTTTATCTCTCACTTCAAGAATTTTAGTTTCCGGATAATATCTCATTGCATTATTCCGTGTGGAAAGATATTCCATCAATTCGGGCAAATAATAGTGAAATTCGCAGTCAATGATTTTCATAAAATCTCCTCCCTTGACAACCTTTTTTTTCTATCTTGATACCGATACGCCCTTCCAAAAACGGAGAGACATTCAACCTGACCGGCTGACTAATATAATTTATATCTGCATAATCCCTTTGTCAATGAATTTATCACGCTCGTGATTTATTTGGAAATTGTAAAATCAAGTTGAACAGGTGAAGGAAAAATAAGAGGTGTGTTCACAGAGATAATTTTCGCATAGCAACAATATTTCCCAAAAACTCAAAAACGGCATAATTACTGACAAAATTTTGTTATGAACACGCCTTCTTAATATCGGAAGTTCTTTATTTCATTCGATATTTTTTTCAACTCTTCAAGTCGTTCGGTCAGTTTTTTAATCTCCGAATTTTTTTGTTCGACGATAATTTTATTTTCAATCGCCTTCGTGAAAAAGTAGGAGACCGTCGAAGTATTTTCTTTCGGATTGACGGAGAATAAATTTTTCCGGCAATAGCCGTCAATTTCAAAATTCGTCAACCTGTCAAAATCATAAAAACCTTTGCAAATCGCCGGCAACCTGTTTTGAATGTACCAATCGAAAAATTTGTAACGATATTCCGGATATTTGTCGAAAAAATCAATTTTGCTCATCGCTTCGTCAATAGCTTTAAACGCCGTGAAAATATCTTTCGTCCTGTCAACCGCATTTATCGGTTTGTGAGAAAGAGATGCCGCGCGAACCCGGTAGCAATAAAAAACTCCGGGCACGCGCAAATATTTTTTTGCACGAATCAGCGCGATGAAGAGGAAAACGAAATCTTCCCAAACGGTCATTGCGGGAAAAATCATTTTGTGTTTCACCAAAAAATCGCGCCGGAAAAGTTTGTTCAACACGTTCCAGGCAAATTTTTTTTCGATAAATTTTTCCGTCCGTTCTCCGATGTCGTCCGTTTCAAAAGTCGGCGCGGTTACTCCGTCGTCAAAAAAAGCGTGTTCCTTCGATTCGGTTTCGTTGAAAGAAATTTGTCTTTCCGCATGAACGACTTCCGCGCCGGTTTCTTCGGCGACGTTGTAAAAATATTCGAGTGCGTTTTCTTTGTAAAGGTCGTCGCTGTCAATGAAGGCGATATATTTTCCGGTTGCGATTTTCATTGCCTCGTTGCGCGGCATACCGCAACCGCCGCTGTTTTTTTTCAGCCGAATCAACTTCAATCTGCCTTCAAAGCGCGGGACAAATTCCGAAACGACTTCAACCGATTTGTCGGTACTCGCGTCGTCGGCAACGATAACTTCAAAATCTTGAAAAGTTTGCGCCAAAAGGCTTTCCAAACATTCGCCGATATATTCTTCCGTGTTGTACATGGCAATGATAACGGTGATTGCAGGAGAATTTTTTTTGCCGCCAAAATTTTTTTGCTTTGTCATGGACTTTTTTCAGTACAGAGGATATTTTTCGCAGAGTGCGGCGACACGTTTACGCGCCTCCGATTTTTTTTCTTCGTTCGTCGGATCATTCAAAACGAGCGCGATAATGTCGGCAACTTCCGCCATATCGTCCTCTTTGAATCCGCGAGTCGTCAATGCCGGACTGCCCAATCTGAGACCGCTTGTCACGAACGGGCTGAGCGGTTCAAAAGGAATTGTGTTTTTATTCGCCGTGATATTCACTTCGTCCAAAACATTTTGCGCTTCTTTGCCGGTGATTTTCTTACTCGTCAAGTCAACCAGCATTAAATGATTGTCAGTGCCGCCGGAAACGATTCTGAAACCGTCCGCAGACAATTTATCCGCCAAAGTTTTCGCGTTCCGGATAATTTGCGCGGCATACTCTTTGAACTCCGGCTGAAGTGCTTCGCCGAGAGCAACAGCCTTCGCCGCGATGACGTGCATGAGAGGTCCTCCCTGTATGCCGGGAAAGATCGCTTTGTTGAATTGTTTGCCGAACTCCGGATCTTTACACATAATCATTCCGCCGCGAGGTCCGCGCAAAGTTTTATGAGTCGTCGTCGTCACCACGTCGGCATATTCCATCGGGTTCGGGTGAAGTCCGGCGGCAACGAGTCCGGCAATGTGTGCAATATCAACCATGAGATACGCGCCGACTTTTTTTGCAATTTCGGAAAAACGCGGGAAGTCCAAAGTCCGGGCATAAGCGGACGCGCCGGCGACAATCATTTTCGGCTTACATTCGAGAGCAATTTTTTCCAACTCATCGTAGTCGATTCGCTCCGTTTCTTTGTTTACGCCGTAAGGAACGATTTTAAAATATTTGCCGCTCATGTTCACCGGGCTGCCGTGCGAAAGATGTCCGCCGTCGTTCAAATTCATTCCCATGACGGTATCGCCCGGAGTGAGGAGCGCGAAAAAAACCGCCATGTTCGCCTGTGCTCCGGAATGGGGCTGAACGTTCGCGTAGCCGGCTCCGAAAAGTTTTTTTGCCCGGTCAATCGCGAGTTGTTCGACGACATCGACAAATTCGCAACCGCCGTAAGATCTTTTTCCGGGATAACCTTCCGCGTATTTGTTCGTCAACACGCTGCCTTGCGCCTCCATGACGGCGCGGCTGACGATATTTTCAGACGCGATAAGTTCCAACTTCGTGCGCTGGCGATTCAATTCGTTGTTCACCGCGTCGAAAACGGCGGAATCTTTTTTCATTCCTTCGTTCAAATTCATTTTTAAAAACTCCCTTCATTGTTCGGAAAATTTTTTTTGCAATTCGTAAAGTTTATTTAAAGCCTCAATCGGCGTTAAAGTCGTCACGTCAATTTTTGAAAGTTCTTCCGGCACGGAGGCGGCGAAAAGATCTTGCGTCGGCTCCGGAGAAATTTTTTGCACCGGCTCAATTTTTTCCGGACGATTTTTTTCTATGTCGCTCAAAATTTCTTCCGCACGTTTCATCACGGCTTTGGGAAGTCCGGCAAGTTTCGCGACTTGTATTCCGTAAGATTTGTCCGCGCCGCCCGGTTTTATTCTGCGGAGAAAAATAATTTCACTGCCGCGCTCTTTGACGGCGACACAAAAATTTTCCGTCCGCTCCGATTTTTCCGCAATGTCCGTCAATTCGTGATAGTGCGTTGCGAAAAGCGTTTTCGCCCGAATTTTTTTGTCTATGTATTCCACGACGGCTCGCGCAATGCTCATTCCGTCAAAGGTACTCGTCCCGCGTCCGACTTCGTCCAGAATGATTAAACTTCTTTCCGTCGCGTATTTCAAAATTTGCGCGACTTCGTTCATCTCGACCATGAAAGTTGATTGTCCGCTGACCAAGTCGTCACTCGCACCTATCCGGGTAAAAATTCTGTCAACCGGAGAAATATTTGCACTCGCCGCCGGAATGAAACTGCCGGCTTGCGTCATCAAAGTCAGCAACGCAACCTGCCGCATATAAGTAGATTTTCCCGCCATGTTCGGACCGGTGATAACCATAATCGAACAGCCGGCCGGATTTAAATTTGTATCGTTCGGAACGAAAAGACCTTTCGACAAAATTTTTTCGACGAGAGGATGCCGCCCGTCTTTAATTTCGATTTTCCCGTCGATGTTCAGAGCCGGGCGAACGTAATTGTTCACGGCGGCGGCTTCGGCGAAACCGGCGGTCGCGTCGAGTACGGCAATTCTTTTCGCCGCGTCCTGAATGTGCGGCAGACGAATTTTTATTTTGTCGCGAATCCGGCAAAAAATATTGTATTCGAGATTTACGATTTTTTCCTGCGCACCCAAAATTTTCGTTTCAAAATCTTTTAACTCCTGCGTGATGTATCTTTCGGCATTCGCCAAAGTTTGACGGCGAACATAATTTTCCGGTACCTTGTCCGCTCCGCTGTGTCGCACTTCGATGTAGTAACCGAAAACTCTGTTGTAACCGACTTTCAAAGTCCGGATGCCGGTTCGATTTCTTTCGCGATTTTCAAACTCCTGCAAAAATGCCCGGCTGTCGGCAGAAATTTTTCGCAACTCGTCCAACTCGTCATCGTAACCGCGATTTATCATTCCGCCGTCGCGAACGGTGAGCGGCGCACTTTCGGAAATTGCCCGGTCAATCAGTTCGACTTCCTCAGAAAAATCTTTCAGCCCGTCACGACAGGCAAGCAAAATGTCCGAAGAAATTTCCCGGAGCGTCGCTTTGATTTTCGGCAAAGTCCGGAGAGAAATTTTCAGCGCGGTTAAATCCGGAGCGTTCGCCGAACCGACTTCAATTTTCGTCATCAATCGTTCGAGGTCGCGAATCTCTTTTAAAATTTCGCGCAAATTTTTTCTCAGCGTGAAATTTTTGAAAAGTTCTTCTACAGCGTCGAGTCTGCGATTTATCGCGGCAATATCGACGAGCGGATTTTCCAAACGCCGGCGCAAAAGTCGCATACCCGGAGCGGTGCGCGTGTAATCCAGCACATCGAACAGTGTATCTTTTTTCGAGCCGTCGCGCAAGTTCCGGGTGATTTCCAAATTTCGCAAAGTCGGCGCGTCCAAAATCAAACGGTTCCGCGAATCCAACCGGGTGAGGTGCGACAGATGATTTAAATCGGCGCGAACGGTTTTGTGCAGATAGTTCAGCAAAAATTCGACGGCGGCGCAAGCGTTTTCCGAAACGGGAATTTCTTTTTCCGGAAAATGTTCGGACAAAAATTTTGTTTCCTCCTCCGAATCAAATTTCGTGAAAGTCGGATTGTCAAGTTTCACGTCCGAAAATTTTTTCAGCCGGTCGTCGAAACTCAATTTGTCCCGCGTCAAAATTTCTTTCGGCATCAACCGATAAAGTTCGTCGAAAAGATTTTGTTCGCGGTCTTTGCCTTCGTACAGACAGTAAAAAAATTCGCCGGTGGAAACGTCCGCGCCGGCAAATGCAATTTCTCCGTCGGATTCAAAAATCAGCGCGATATAATTATTTCCGGCGTTCGTCAAGGTGTCTTCCGTCAAAATTGTACCGGGCGTTACGATTTTTACAAGCTCCCTGTCGGTCAGACCTTTTGCTTTCGGATCGCCGACTTGATCGACGATTGCCACGCGATAACCTTTGTTGACGAGTTTTTGCAAATAATTTTCGACGGCGTGGAAGGGAACGCCGCACATCGGAGTACCCTGCCTTTGCGTCATAGTCAAGCCCAATTCTTTCGACGCGACCGTTGCATCGTCGAAAAACATTTCAAAAAAATCGCCCAGCCGAAAAAATAAAAGCGCGTCCCGGTTTTTTTCTTTTGCCGCGAGGTATTGCTCCATCATCGGAGTTAAATTTTTTTTCAAATTTTTTTCTTCCAACCAATCAACTCATTTTCAAAAAATTTTTTTCGGTGACATTATAGCACGAAAATAAATCCCGGCGCGGATTTTTTTCCGAACGCCCGGGAATTTTTTTTGATATAATTCGTCGGGGTGAATTTTTATGGACGCGATTAAAAATTTTGCAGACCGGTGGAAAAATTACGGTTACGAAAAGGGCGAAACTCATTCGTTTTGGCTGAGTTTTTTGCGCGACGTTTTGAAAGTCGATAAGCCGGAAAATTTTATAAATTTTGAAGTGCCGGTTAAACTCAATCATAAATCTTTTATCGACGCATTTTTGCCGGATACAAAAGTGATAATCGAACAAAAATCTTTGCGCGAAAATCTGACAAAGGCAAAAGTTCAATCGGACGGCGAAAAATTGACTCCGCAAGAACAGGCGCAACGATATATAACCGGGTTGCCGCTTTCCATGCACCCGCGAAAAATTATCGTCTGCAACTTCCAAGAATTTTTGATTTACGACATGGAAACGCTCGGCGAGTGCCGGTTAAACTCAATCATAAATCTTTTATCGACGCATTTTTGCCGGATACAAAAGTGATAGAACTTGAAATTTCGTTAAAAGCCGGTGAAATTGTCGGCAAACTTTACGACGCACTGAAATTGCAATACATAAATCCGGACAGTGACGAATCACTTCAAAGTTTGAATAAGTTGTGCGTCCGGCTCGTCTTTTGTCTTTATGCGGAATCGACCGGCATTTTCGGCAAACGAAAAATTTTTCATGACTACTTGAGCGGTTCAAGAAATATTCGACAAGATTTAATTTTGCTGTTCGACGTTTTGAACAAGCCGGAAGAAAATCGCGACCCTTACTTAGATTTTGCTCGATTTTTAGTGATTTATCGTCCGTTTTGTAGTCCGACATTACGGAGGGGGGTAATTTTTTTTCTTTGCAGTTTTCAAGGACAATGATAAAACTGACGATATGACTGATAAAAATAGTATAAAAATAGCCGAATAAGTGCTGACATTCAACTAAATTTATGTATAATTAAGTTTGTCGTGGTTTGTTGATTTCATGCGGAGGTGAGCAAGTGGCTGTAAGCTATAGAAAATTGTGGCATCTGTTATCAGATAGAAAAATGGGTAAGATAGAGCTTATTAAACAAGCAGGTCTTTCAGATTATACTTTGCGGAAGCTGAACAAGGATGAGGACGTTTCCACCGAAGTGCTGTCAAAAATAAGTACCGCGTTAAATTGCGAAGT
>CAJOFG010000082.1 GCA_905233965.1 uncultured Selenomonadaceae bacterium | reverse complement strand
GTATCGACGAGCGTCCCGTCCATGTCGAAAATTGCGGCTTTGTAAATCATTTTTTCAACTCTTTCCAAAAAAATTTTTACCGGCAGTACAAAACGTATTCCCCGTGATTCGGAGCAAGATACGGCAAATTAAATCTATCCAAAACGGCACGTTCCGGATCGTTCATGACATAATCGGAAAAATCTATACCGTAATGCCTGAATTGAAATTCGTAATCCGGGCGAATTGATTTAATGTAAGTTGCGAGAGTCCACATATCCTCCGGTTTGTGATACGCGCTTATCGCCATTTTCGGTTTGCAACGCGAAACGGTTTCTGCCGCTCCGTGCAACATATCAAGTTCCGAACCTTCAATGTCAAGTTTGATGTAATCGATGCGGGGAAGATTTTTTCTCTTGACGTAAGTATCCAAGTCGATGAGTTTTGCCGTACCACCCCCCCCCGTGTCGGATATGTGACTTCCGGCCGGATTATAGTCGACGTGATCATAACCGACGGTCTTTTCTTTATCGCTCAAGCCGTAATTTTCAATCGTGAATCCGAATTTTTCGGCACGTTCAAAACAATTTTTATAATTCACCTCATCGGCTTCGAAGGCGTAAACTTCCGCGCCGCATTTTGCGAAAGTCGCAGAGGTTCCTCCGTCAAACGATCCGCCGTCAATGGCGATGTCGCCTTTTTGAGGAGTGAACCCTTCCAAAAAATATTGCGGTTCGGTTGCAAAATTATAATCAGACATTTTTCCGGTCAATCGTCCTTTAATTGCCGCACGATAAGTTTTTTTCGATTCTTCGTCGTCGAACATGGAATAGACCGAATACAATTCCGGCAGATGTTGCATCATCAACATGAAGTACGGCGTTTGAGTGTTCAGTCCGAGCGGACTCAACGATTCCATTCCGTGCCGGGTGAAGTAAGGGACAAATGTCAAATCCTTTATGAGGTCCGGAATAAAAATTACGTCAGGTTTCTTTACATTAAATTTTTCATCGCCGAATTTGTCGAACTCGTCAAGCGCGATAACCGGAACAGGAACTTCTTTCATTTTTTCGAACCGGGCAATATCCTCGGAAATTACGCAAACGCAGGAAATATTTAATCCTGTCTGTTGCAATTTTTGAACCGTCATTTTTACGATTTCCACACTGCCGGAAAAACCGAAAAAAATTCCGCAAGGTGTCTTGTTGCCAATCAACTCCGAAACGTGAACATCAAATCTTTGAAAATGCAATTCCGAAATAAGTTTGATAAAATTTGCACTCATTTTTTATCCCTCAAGTTTTTTCGCCAAAAGTTGATTTACCATTTGCGGATTTGCTTTGCCCTTCGTGAGTTTCATGACTTGCCCGACGAGTGCGCCGATCGCTTTTTTCTTACCGCCGCGATATTCTTCAACCGCCTTCGGATTTTTTTCTATGACTTCGTCGATGACTTTTTCAATTTCGCCGGTGTCCGTGATTTGAACAAGTCCTTTGTCCTTAACGATTTTTTCCGGCGCGTCCGGTGACTTCCACATTTCGGCAAAAACTGTCTTGGCAATTTTTCCGGAGATTGTGCCTTTCTCAATCAGCAAAATCATTTCGCCGAGTCGCTTGGCATCGACCGGGGAATTTTCTATCGTCAAATTCTCCGCGTTGAGATTTTTTGACAAGTCACCCATAATCCAGTTGGCGGCGGCTTTCGCGTCCGCGCCGGAGTTTACGACTTCATCAAAATATTCCGCCATCGCTCTGGAACTTGTGATAATTCCGGCATCGTAGTCGGACAGACCGAATTTTTTTGTCAGACGTTCGCGACGTGCGTCCGGCAATTCCGGCAAAGAGTTTCTGAAATTTTCAATCTCCTCGTCCGTCGTGACAATCGGCGGCAAATCCGGCTCCGGCATATAACGATAATCGTGCGCGTCCTCTTTCGAGCGCATGGATTGAGTAATTCCCTTTTCCGGATTCCAGGTGCGCGTTTCCTGAATAATTTTTCCGCCGTCGTCCAAAACTTCCGCTTGACGTTCGATTTCATAATTTATCGCGTCCTCAAGAGCCTTGAAAGAATTTATATTTTTCATTTCGGTTCGCGTGCCGAGTTTGTCACTGCCGACCGGGCGGAGCGAAACATTTATATCTGCGCGAAGGTTGCCCTCCTCCATGCGACAATTTGAAACGTCGATGTATTCGAGAATGGATTTGATTTTTTCCATGTAAGCGCGAGCCTCTGCGGCGGAGTGCATATCCGGTTCCGAAACAATTTCGATTAACGGGACACCGGTCCGGTTGTAATCCACGTTTGAGGTTGCGGAGTCTTTAATCGTCGTGCCGGAATGAACGAGTTTGCCGGCATCCTCCTCCATGTGAATCCGAGTTAAGCGGACAGTTTTTTTTGCGCCGTCAACTTCAATTTCGACGTGACCTTCGTAAGCGATCGGCAAATCGTATTGTGAAGTCTGCCAATTTTTCGGCAAGTCCGGGTAGTAATAATTTTTTCTGTCAAACTTGCTGTACTTGTTGATTTTGCAATTCGTTGCGAGTCCGGCTTTTATCGCAAACTCCACGACTTTTTTGTTGACGACGGGCAAAACTCCGGGCAGACCCAGACAGACCGGGCAGACGTGGGTATTTTGTTCCGCGCCGAAAGTCGTTGCGCAACCGCAAAAAATTTTCGTCGCCGTTTTAAGTTCGCTGTGAATTTCCAAACCGATAACCGGCTCATACTTCATTTTTCAACACCTCATTCAATAATTTTTGCCATTCGCCCCAAATTTTTTCCGGCGAATATTTTTTCATCGACTCCCTTGCCGCCGCTCCCATTTTGATTCGCAATTCCCGATTTTTCATCAGCAGGGACATTTTTTCTGCGAGCGGTTCAACTCCGTCGTCGCATAAAAAACCTGTTGCGCCGTCTTGAACAAGTTCGTTAATCGCGCTGCAATTTTTGTAAGCGACGACCGGAAGTCCCGCACTCATCGCTTCGCCCGCCGTCATTCCGAACCCTTCGTAAGCACTGGGGAAAACGAAAATATCTCCGTCGCGCAAAACTTTTTCGACTTCGTTTGTCGTGCCTTTCAAAAAAATTCTGTCATTCAATCCGGCTTTTGAAATTTTTTTTCGCAAACTTTCGGTGTAAGATTTTTTTGAATCCGCGCCCCAAAGTTCGACAATCCAATCCGGAAAATCCTTCGCAATTTTCGTGAACGCGTCAATCAAAAGGTGCGGGCGTTTGTGGTTGCGAACCAATCTGCCGACGAAAATAATTTTGTAAAAATTTTTTTCCGCCGACAAATTCGCCCGGTCTTTATACTGAGGAATCACGTTGCCGATAACTTTGACGGGCAAATCGGGAAATCTTTTTTTCAGCGGCGCGACGAAGGAGGGCATCAAAACTTGGCAGACGGAACTTTTTTCCAACGCGGCAATTTCTTTCGGCGGGTAAGTGTGAAAATAATCTTCCGGATCTCCGTGCGACATGACGATAACCGGGACGTTTATTTTCAAGTCGGACAAAAAAATTTTCCCGGACGCCGGCTGGGAACAGATCACAACGTCCGGTTTAAATTTTTCCGTCGCCGCTTTGACGTTCGGCAACAAAAATTTTTCGATAAAGTCATCGTTAAGAGTACGCGCTTTAATTTTGCTGAACGGACGAAGAATTTCGCGTTTCACCTTGTAAATCAGCGGGTAAGAAATTTTTTCGGAATTAAAGCGGCACAAATTGCAAAGTTGAATTTCATCGTCAATCGGGAAAAAAAATTTGCCTTCCCGCTCGTCCGCGTACATCAATAAAACTTCGTGACCGAAATTTTTCATCACGTTTGCGAAGGCACAAGTGACTTTTGCCAATCCTCCGGAATCGTCAACCATTTTTGCAAAATTTGCCGACAAAATTTTCAAATCAAAAACCCCTCGTAAAAAAATTTTATTCGTCGTAATGCCCCTTGCAAGATGTGACGGTGTAATTTCCGGAAGTTGCAATATAAACCAAACGATTTTTTTCATCAATGCGCCGCGAGTAAGCATCAGGTTCATTTTTCAATTTTTCCGGCTGCCCCTCGCCGTTCCCGGCACCGTCACGGCTGATACTTTGCATAAGTCTGTTTATTTTTTTGAGCGTCTTTTTATCTTCGCTCTGCCATTTGACGTAATCGCTCCAACCTTTGTCGGAAAATGAAAGCATTATTCCATAGCCTCCAATTCCTCAAGAGTTTTTACGACGACCTGACCGTTTCGTGCCTGTTGAAATGAAATATCAAGTTTTGCCAAATATCTTGCATTGTTCACGCACTTTGACATTTCTCTGCCGTTACGCATTTCCAATTCATCAATCAGATGTTTCCACTCGTGACGGTCAAACGAAATATTTTTCGCGCCCGGTGCCGGTTCGATGAGTTCCATTTTGTTCACCTCCCCGATTGAAATTATTCCATATACTCCAATCCTTCAAAGTCTACGGTGACGACTTGACCGTTTTTGATTTGTTCGTCGGCAATGTCGCGCTTTGCCAAATATCTTGCGTTGTTCACGCACTTGGCAATTTCTTTGCCTTCGCGCTTTTCAAATTCATCAACCAAATGGTTCCATTCGTTTGGGGTGAAACTGATTTCTTTGTCGTCCGGTCCCATTCCGGGAAGATCCATTCTACTCACCTCCTCAATCGACGACTTGATTTTTGAAATTTTGATTTTGTTCGTAGGTAAACGCGGCGCGCAAAATTGTTTCTTCGTCAAGAGCTTTTCCGATGAGTTGGAATCCTATCGGCAATTTTTTTCCCGTGAAACCGCAGGGAATTGAAATTCCGGGAAGTCCCGCCAAGTTGAGCGGCACGGTGCAAACGTCTTGCAAATACATTTTCAGCGGGTCGGAAATCATTTCGCCGATTTTGTAAGCCGGAGTCGGAGCGGTCGGAGCAAGAATAACGTCAACATTTTTGAAAGCGTCGGTAAAATCTTTTTGAATCAGCGTCCGGACTTTCAACGCCTTCAAATAATATGCGTCGTAATATCCGGCACTCAGCGCGTAGTTTCCGATTAAAATTCTGCGCTTGACTTCTTCGCCGAATTTTTCCGTCCGGGTGTTCGTCATCATTTCCACAACGTCCGCACCGTCAACCCGTGCGCCGTAACTCACTCCGTCGTAGCGTTCGAGATTTGTCGCCGCCTCTGCCGGAGCGATGAGGTAGTAAGTCGAAATTGCAAATTCGGTGTGCGGCAAACTTATTTCCGAAATTTCCGCGCCGAGATTTTCAAAAACTTTCGCCGCATCCCGAACGGATTTTTCAACCTCCGGATCAATTCCCTCGACGAAATATTCTTTCGGCAAACCGATTTTCAAATTTTTTACGTCGGCTTTCAAACTTTCGGTGAAGTCCGGAACTTTCGCGGCGGCTGACGTGGAATCCATTTCATCTTTGCCGGCGATGGCGTTCAAAATTAAAGCGCAGTCGGTAACGTCGCGGGCAACGGGTCCGATTTGGTCGAGAGAAGATGCGTAAGCGACAAGACCGTAACGCGAAACTCTGCCGTAAGTCGGTTTCAATCCGACAACGCCGCAGAAACTTGCCGGCTGACGAATCGAGCCGCCGGTATCCGAGCCGAGCGCGAAAATTGCTTCGCCCGCCGCTAC
>CAJOFG010000081.1 GCA_905233965.1 uncultured Selenomonadaceae bacterium | reverse complement strand
AGGATTTGCTTTTCTGGCTCCTCAAAATCTGGCGCCGACGGATCAAAAGTTTCATCCCACTCAACTTCGCCGCGACTTTGCGTCCGCCTGAAATAATCCAACATGTTATTTGATGCAATTCTGAAAAGCCACGTCGAAAATGCCGCCTTCGTTGGATTGTACTTCTCAAGATTTTCATAAACCTTCATGAAAGTTGAGCTAACAACATCGTCCGCCGAATCAGCATTTTTCATTCGCGCGTAAATGAAATTGTACACTCGCGGGAAAAAATGATTGTAAAGCTCCGTGAAAGCCCGCTCGTCATTCCGCGCACGCACCGCCAATTCACTGTAATACTTTATTTCAGATTCCAAAAATTTATGATTGACCACAGCAAATACGTCCGCGCCGGTCACGCGCAAGTTTGGGCAATGAGAGCCGCTTACGGTTTGGGTTACGGCGACTTGACGGAGTTTAACCAATTCAGACTCGGCGGTCAGGGAAGTTTGCGCGGCTATCGTGACGATCAATTTCGCGGTGACAGAATGTTGCTCGCGTCGCTTGAATACCGTTTCCCCCTCGCAAAAAAATTTCAGGGAATAATTTTCACCGACTGGGGCAGTGCATGGGACGGCGGTATGCTCCCGAAGGGCGGCGACATTTACGGCAGTATCGGTCTGGGCGTGGGGGTGAATACTCCGTTCGGACCTCTGCGTCTGGATTACGGACGCGGCAGACAGGGCGGCAGATTCCATTTTTCGATCGGCAGTACTTTCTGATTTTGCAAAAAAATTGAGGCGAAAAAATTTTTGAAGAACTTTTCAAAAAGTATGTGACGACGGCGGGCAGATTGAACCGTCTGCGCTACTTGAAATATTCCCTCGTTCTCGGTGTCTCCGCATTCCTCGCGGACTTTCTCACAAATATGATTGCGATGTTCGCTTTTGACGGTATCGGGGGACTTTTCGAGTTGGCGATGAACGCGGTAATTTATATCGCTTGGTTTATCGTTTACATGACGATAATAATTCGCCGGCTCCACGATTTGGACAAGCGGGATTTGTTCGCCGTCTGTGCGTTGATTCCGTTTGTAAATTTCTTTTTTGCGCTCTATCTTCTTTTCGTGCCGGGAACACACGGAACCAATCAATACGGTCGTGATCCGCTTGAAGAATTTTAATTTTTCGGAGGAGTGATTTTAAAAATGAGGTTGCAAAAAATTATTGCGGCAGTCGCTTTGGTTTTTGCATTGACGATTTCGCCGGCTTACGCGCAGAGGTCTTCCGGACCTGATGATCCTTCCGGTTTTGTCGTCTTGTCGGACGTTGTGCCGGACATTATCCAGGAAATTCGTTATTACTCGACTTATAATTTCGTCGGGGACAGAATTGACGGGTACGAACAACCTTGCGCGTTGATGACGATTGAGGCGGCGCAGGCTCTCAAAAAAGTTTCCGACGACGTTATGAAACTCGGTTACCGGCTCAAAGTTTATGATGCTTATCGTCCGCAAAGAGCGGTTGACAATTTCGTTCGTTGGGCTGAAGACCTCGACGACAAGAGAATGAAACCGTATTTTTATCCGGAAGTTGACAAGACGAAACTTTTTTCCGAAGGTTACATCGACGCAAAGTCCGGACACAGTCGCGGCTCGACAATCGACTTGACGCTTTTCGACATGAAAACCGGCAAAGAGTTGGACATGGGCGGCACGTTCGATTATTTCGGCGAACTTTCCCACCCGGATTACAAAGGAAATTTGACTAAGCAACAACTCAAAAATCGTCAAATTCTCCGCGACGCGATGATTCGCAACGGATTTAAACCGATCGCTACGGAATGGTGGCATTTCACTTTGGAGAATGAACCTTATCCGGATACTTATTTCAACTTCACAATTTCGGATTTGAAAAAACGGTAACAAAATTTTTATCACTAAAAAAATCCTTCGCTCAAACCGGGCGGAGGAATTTTTTTGCATTGACTTTAAAAAACTTCGGTTGCTTGTTATAATTCGATTCGCGAAGAGTCGGAAGGCTTGTCGGTTTCCTCTCGGATTTTTCCTTGAGAGGGGGTGTTGCATATGACGAAGTACGAAATTATTTCGCTCGTTTTGCAAGCCGTTTCAACGGCAGCAACCCTTTACGTCGCAATTTTCCGCTGACGTAAAAACCGCCTGACGGCGGTCAACGTTTCAATTACTTTAAATTGAGAGGAGACCGACTGAAGGAAAGCCGACCGACTCTTTGCTTTTTATTTCGGTTGAATTATAATCCGGACAAATTTTTTCGTCAATGACTTTAAAAAATTTCGATTGCTTGTTATAATCCGGTTCGACAGTCGGTTGTCGGCTCCTCGTGAGAGGAGGTGATTGTATGAGCAAGTATGAAAAAATCATGCTCGCGGTTTCGGTCGCTCAGCTCGTCCTCACCGTTTTTGCGTTGCTGAAGTAACGTAAAAAGCCGCCAAATACGCCCGGCGGCTTTTCTTAACCGTTCAGATTTTGAGGAGCCGGCGAGTCAAGACCGACTGTCCTTTTTTGTTACGGAAATTATAATCCGGCGAAAATTTTTAGTCAATTTTTTTGCAAAAATATTTTCGGAAAATTTTTGAACAAAAATACTTTAATCCGGTATAATGTCATCGGAAGTTTCAAAAAAATAATGAGGGGTGTAAAAAATGAGCGCAGTCGCGACAAAAAGATATTTCCCGTTGCGTCCGATTCAACGCCGGCTTATGGACGCGCATTTCAAAAAAGCAAAGTCCACCATGATGAACGTAGGCGCACTTTTAAAGTTGCCGTCTTCCCTCGATCCGGAAATGATAGCCGAAGTGTTGAACGAAATTTTGGAAACGCACGATATTTTCCGTTGCCGGCTCGAATTTCATCCCGAAACAAGCGATCTGTGTCAAACTTTCGATACCGATCCGCCGGAGATTGAAGTTAAAAAAATTTCCGACGAAGATTTTGAAAAGCGAATCGAAAAATTGAAAGAGCCTTACGAAATTATTGAGAATCCGCTTTTCCGGATTTACGTTTTTGAAACGCCGACAGCCGGATATATGTACACGGATTTTTATCACGCGATTATGGACGGCACGTCGATTGCGCTCCTCTTCGTAAAGGAATTGGATATTCGTTATCGCGGCAGATTTTTAAATCACACTCCCGGAAGTTATGCGCGTTACGTTTCGGAAGAGTCGATGATACCGGAGGAAGAACTTGCGGAAGGTCACGCTTATTGGCGGAGTATGCTTTTGAATTTCGACAGACAAAAAAATTTGCCGGCTCCGGATATTTCCGGCGGTAAAGCTTGGTCGAAGGGCGAATACAAAACGAAAATTAAAAATGTCAGCGACGAATATTTTCACACGCACACCGGCAAAGAAAATATTTTTTTCCTCGCGGCGGCTCTGCTCACTCTGGCGAAAGTTACCGGCGCGGACGAAGCGATTGTAAATCGCGTTCACAACGGGCGGGTGACTGCTCGCGAATACAGAATCATGGGATTGATGATGGATCAGTTTCCGTGTTACCGGGATTTTCACGACGATTTGAAAGTTGAAGATTTTTTAAACGAGTTGGAAGGTCAGGTTCAATCGGATTTGATGTACCGGAAAAGTTTGGACATAGTTTACAACGAAGGACTTGCAGACGATTGTCCGGGATTTATCTTCCAAAAAAATATTGCCCCCGACCATGTGATGATCGGGGACTCTCAAGCAATCGTAATAGATATGCCGCCGAATGATATGTCTGCCGCAGAAAATTCTTTGGATATTGAAGTCCGGGCGACGGAAACCGGAATTTACGATTTGATTTTGGACTACGACGCGGGAAGATATTCCGACCGGCTGATGAAAAATTTTGCCGCGACGTTCGACGAAATTATTTTGAATATGCAGTCGAAAGATATTTTAATTTCAAAAATTTTGCACGGATAATTTTTTAACGCCGGTAAATTCGCGGAACACGTTGAGAAATTTGGCAGGTGACTTCGTAATTTATCGTGTGCAAATGTTTTGCGGCATCGTCGGTTGAAATTAAATCCGCGCCGAACAAAATAACTTCGTCACCGACTTCAACGCCGGGAATGTCCGTAACGTCAACCATAAATTGATCCATGCAGACGCGCCCGGCAATCGGTGCAAGCTTGCCGCGAATTTCGACGTGAAACCCTGCGAACGAACGCAAATACCCGTCCGCATAACCGAGCGGCAAAGTCGCAATAACGGAATCTCTTTCCGAAACGAATTCCCGACCGTAACCGACGGGCGTTCCTTTCGGAATTTTTTTTACCAAAACGACGCGGGCAAGAAGTTTCATCACCGGGCGAAGTTTGATTGTCCGTTCGACTTCGGAGGAAGGATAAAGCCCGTAAGTTATAATTCCGGAGCGAACCATATCAAGATGTGCGTCGGGAATTTCCAAAATCGCCGCAGACTCCGCGATGTGCCGAATTTTAATTTCGACTCCGCGCCGGGAAATTTTTTCGCAGGTATCTTTAAAAATTTTGAGTTGTTCACGGGTAAAAGTTTTGTCGCTTGAATCCGCGTCCGAAAAATGAGTAAAAATTCCTTCGAGTTCAACGCCGGGAAGTTTTGAAATTTTTTCGGCAAGTTCGGGCGCGTCGTCCGGAAAAATTCCTATCCGTCCCATACCGGTTTCAACTTTCAAATGAAGTTTCGCCGGGATATTCAATTTGACGGCGGCATCGGAAATTTTTTTCGCAAGTTCAAAATTGCAAACGGTCTGAGTAATTTTGTTCGCGACAATGACTTCCGCCGCGTCGCCGGGAATCAAACCCAAAATCAAAATCGGCAAAGTAAAATTTGCGCGGCGAAGTTCCAACGCCTCATCAATCGTCGCGACGGCAAGAAAATCCGTTCCGCACTTTTCCGCAACCTTCGCAATTTCAATCGCGCCGTGTCCGTAAGCGTCCGCTTTTACGACGGTGCAAAGTTTCGCCGTCGGTTGAATATGCCGGCGAATTTCCGTTAAATTATGTTCGGCGGCGGACAAATCAATTTCCGCCCAAGCATCGCGATAAATCATTTAAAAAAATCCCTCTCATTTGTAATTCATGTACAAATCAAGCCAATTTATAAAGTCAATTCGCTCGTTTGTATCGTAAGCGTGGCGTATCGAATAACAACCGCCGACTTGAACCGTATTGTCAAAATAATATTTCTGCCAATCCAACAACAAATCTTCTTCATTCGCAGAAATTAAATAATCCCGGAAAAATTTCCAATAGTCCTCCAACAAATTTTCCGGATTGACGGGCGCAATAAATTTTCTGTAAAAGTTTTTCGCAATGACGACTTCGGCGGAAATATTTTCCATTCTGTCCATGAACAAATTATACTTGACGAGCTTTTTTTCGTTCGGGAATTTGAAGTCTGCGGTTATCCCGAATTTTTGTACAATATTATGTACCATTCCTTTGTGAGGATGCATTTTGTGTTTTTCGGAATTTTCAAGTTCCGTCCGCACCGAATAAAGTTTTCTCATATCCTCCGTCGTACCGAAAGCAAAAAGATCTCCGACAAAGAAAGGTATCCATTTGTGAGAACTTGTGTTCACAAATAAATAATGATACAATCTAACAGCTATGAGAAAAAAATATGATACGGATTTGACGGACGAGCACCGGGCGGAAATCGCCCC